>CACXFC010000136.1 GCA_902766835.1 uncultured Coriobacteriaceae bacterium
CGCTTTCGCGAAAGCGCACACGGATGTGCCGCGAGAACCGACCCCAAGGCACACGCATGTGCAAAAGGGACATACCCCCAGCGCAGGTTTACTCTGCAAGTACGTACTCGGGCTTTTCGCCTTCGGTCACGCACGCCCTGTGCACCAAGACCTGGACCACATCCTTGCGGCCAGGCACCTCGAACATGGCGTCGCGCAGGACCTTCTCGCAGATGGAGCGCAGGCCACGCGCGCCCGTGCCGCGGTCAAGCGCCACCTCGGCAATGGCCTCCAACGCATCGTCATCAAAGCGCAGCTCAACGCCGTCGTAGGCCATCAGGCGCTGGTACTGGCGGATGATGGCGTTCTTGGGCTCCGTGAGGATGCGCACCATGTCGGGCACCGTGAGCTGGCAGGTGTGCGTGATGACGGGGATGCGGCCCACCAGCTCGGGGATGAGGCCGAAGCGATGCAGGTCCTGCGGCTCGACCATACCCAGCAGCTCGTCCTCGGAAAGCTGCGACGCGCTGGAACCATCCTGCTGCATGAAGCCGATGCTGTGGTTGGTGGTGCGCCGCCGCACGATCTCGGTCAGTCCCACAAAGGCGCCACCGCAGATGAAGAGGATGTTGGTGGTGTCTACCTGGCTGCTCTTCTGGAAGAGGTTGGTACGCCCGCCTAGCGGCGGCACGCTGGTCATCGAGCCCTCCAGCAGCTTGAGCAGTGCCTGCTGCACGCCCTCGCCCGAAGGGTCGCCGTTGTTGGCAAAGTTTGAGGCACCTGTTGAGCGGGCGATCTTGTCAATCTCGTCGATGTAGACGATGCCCATCGAGGCGTTCTCCTCGCTGCCAGCGGCCGCAATGAGCCGCGCCAGGATGGATTCCACGTCCTCGCCCACGTACCCAGCATCGGTGAGCGTGGTGGCGTCGGCTATGGCAAGCGGCACGTCCAGTATGCGCGCAAGGGTCTGCACCATCAGCGTCTTGCCGGTGCCCGTGGGCCCCAGCAGCATGATGTTCGACTTCGCAATCTCAACGGGGTTCTGGGCGTCGTCGACCCAGCCAGGCGTGATGCGCTTGTAGTGGTTGTAGACGGCCACGGCCAGCGTGCGCCGCGCCTCTTCCTGGCCAATGACGTACTCGCCCAAGGCGTCGAAGATCTGCTGCGGCGTGGGGAGCGTGCCGTCCTTCTTCAGGAGGGGGCCAACCTCTACCTCGGCGTCCACACGGCGCCCAACCTTGATGCCGGCGCGCACCTTGCGCTTGGTGCCCTTGACGGGCTTCGACGAGGACGCGGAAGGCGTCATGGTGGAAAGGATGCCCTCGCCGCCGCCGGCTGCCGCAGACAGGGGAGGAGGTGCGGGGCGCTCTATGGCCAGCCGATGGAGCTCTTTCTCGCGCTCGGCACGCGTCGAGGCACCCTGGCCCTGCACTTTTGCGATGCGCTCCGACATCTCGGCGGCCTTTGCCTTCTTCTCGGCCGCCTTGGCGGCGGCTGCGGACTTCACGGGCACCAGGTTGCCATGCTCATCCGTAGTCATCTGGAATCCCCGGTACGAGCGGGCATACTCTTCCGACATGGTGGGCGCCCAGCCCAGCGGCGGGTCTTCGATGGCGCCGTCGAAGCTCTTGAAGAACTTGTAGGCGCCCACCGCGCCAAGCGCCAAGACGGCCACGGTTATCCAAGTGCCTATGAGGTCGACGCGATTCTGCGCGGCAACGGAGTCGAGCGTGTCGATGAAGATGCGGCCGCAGAGCATTGCGGCTGCAAGCGCCAAAACGGCTTTGAGCTTCCACGAGAGCGCAGACTTCTTTTGTTGGCGTGCCATGCGAACTCCTTCATGTTAGTCAATACTGACATTATGCCCAAAAGAGAACGAACGTACGCGTTCGCGTGCTTGCCAATGGTGGTTGCGTGTGGCAGATTGTTCAGTGTGCCAGCCGAAAGCTGCGCCGCGTGCATGGAGAGAGGCGAGGGATATGTTGGGCAACGAGCGTTTTAGCAAGACTCACTTATTGATTGTGCTTGCCCTGGCAGAAGGCATCTTGACGGCGGTGCTGGCCGTGCACTTCCTGTTTCCCAAGCCCTACACCATGTCGTGGGGCGACGAGATCGACCGGCGCGAGAACTACCTTTACCTAGATGGAAAGACGCTCACCCAGGAAGACCTTGAGGCCATCGCCTCCATCAAGACGCTCCGCAGCCTGAGCCTCACCAACTGCAACGTAGCGGAGTGCAACTTGCCCAAGATCAGGTTTGACGCCAAGGTGCTCGACGAGGTGGACCTGTCGGGGACCAAGGGGCTATGGGACCTCTCGTTCCTGTCGAGCCTGCCGGCTCCAAATCTCAGCCTTGCTGGATGCGAGAACGTAAGCAGCATTGCCGCGCTCAACTGGGAGGTGCTGACCGACCTCGACATATCGAACACGGCGGTGAGCGACCTGTCGCCGGCGGCTCACTCGAAGCTGAGGCGCTTCTATTTTGCAAACACCGAGGTCAGCGACCTTACCCCGCTTACCACGGCCGAAGACCTCTATGAGGTGGACGGCTCGAATTCGAAGGTGACCTCGCTCGATACGCTGGCCAACATGAAAGCTGTCTCGTACGTCACCTTTGACGGGTGCGCCATTACCGAGCTGCCCACCGGCCTTGAATTCCGCTACCTGAACAAGGTGAGCCTGCGCAATACCAAGATTGCGGACTTTAGCCCCCTGGCAAACGTCGGTCGCCTGTATGCGTTGAACCTCGCGGAAAACCCGCAGATAGACGATCTCACGTGGCTGGCGCAGTGCGACTATAGCCATCTTGAGGAGCTCAACGTGGCGGGTACGAGCCTGAGCGCCGACGACTTGGGCTGGCTGCAGGAGTGCCCCGAAATGGAACGGCTGACGCTCAATGGCATTGAGCTGGGCAATCTTGACCTGTGCAGCAACATGCCCGAACTGCGCCATCTGAGCGCTTTGGGCTGCGGGATCACCGATGTGTCGGGCATCAGGCGTTGCAAGAAGCTGCAGACGATCCTGCTTGGCTACAACAAGGTTGAGAACCTGGCCAACCTGCCCATGTCGGACGAGGACTGGAGGTCGCCGATACTGGACCTCTCGCACAACGGGCTGACCTCGCTGGACGGCCTGCCGGCAGGGCACTACCGCCTGTTGATGGTGCACGGCAACAAGCTTGCCTTCACGAAGAGGATGCTTTCGGGCGTTGAGGCGTACGACGTGGTGGTGTCGTGGGGCGAGGGGATTGACCAGAGCCCGCTGACGGATTCGGAGCGGTTCTCGGACATCTACCTGCTGGATTGCCCGCCGTCCGAGTTCGGGACCGTCGACCGTGCGTTCTATCGCTACCAGTTGACGCGCGTCAGCAATGACGAGCTGCTCTACCTGCTGCAATCCGACCAGCTGAGCTACGGGATGTACGACGACCTTAGAGAATACGTCGCCTTTGCCGAGGCGCAGGGCGACGGAAGTGCCGAGGCCGGCGAGCAGGTGGTGGAAGAGACCGAAGAGTAGGGTGACTGAGGATATTAAGGGACACGCCCTTTTTTGCCCCGCGGGGCAAAAAAGGGCGTGTCCCTTAATTTCCCCGCATACGCATGTACGGGACCGGCTTCGTCGCATGTGATGGCCTGGATGATGTCCGTCCCTCATTCACAACCATTAGCTGAGAAAATCTTATACAAAGACACTTAGATATGTATACCTTCCGGTAAGGCGGGAAAAATAGTGCTTGAACACTAACGCCGGCCACCTAGGCCAAAAGGAGGTACACATGAGGTTTGACAAGTGGGCCGTTACGGCTCAGGAGGCGCTGCAGTCCTCCGTCACCATAGCCGCTGATGCCGAGGCTGGGCAGGTTATGCCCGTGCATTTGCTGAAGGCGCTGCTTTCTTCGGGTGAGCGCAACCTGCAGGCCATCATAGAGCGCGTGGGCGCCGAGCCCTCGCAGGTAGAGGCTGCCGTGGACGATGTCATTGCCAAGGCGCCGCGCGTCTCGGGCGACCTTTCGCAGATGGGCCTCTCCAATGAACTCACCCGCATAGGCGATGCCGCCGAGAAGCTGGCTGGCCAGCTGGGCGACTCCTACGTTACCACCGAGCACCTGCTGTGCGCCCTGGCCGATGACAAGGGTGCCGCGGGTCAGGCCCTGCGTAGCGCGGGCGTTACGGGCAAGCGCGTGCAGGAGGCCTTCAATGCCCTGCGCGGCGACGAGCGTGTGACCAGCCAGGATGCAAAGACGCAGTTCGAGGCGCTGGAGCAGTACGGTCGCAACGTGACTGACCTTGCGCGCCAGGGCAAGCTCGACCCGGTCATTGGCCGCGTGGAGGAGATCCGCCGCACCATTCAGGTGCTGAGCCGCCGCACCAAGAACAACCCCGTGCTCATCGGCGAGCCGGGCGTGGGCAAGACCGCCATCGTCGAGGGCCTGGCCGAGCGCATCGTGGCCGGCGACGTGCCCTCCACGCTCAAGGACCGCGACATCGTGGAGCTTGACATGAGCGCGCTGGTGGCTGGTGCCAAGTACCGTGGCGAGTTTGAGGACCGCCTGAAGAGCGTGCTCAAGGAGGTGCAGAAGTCCAACGGGCGCATCATCCTGTTCATCGACGAGCTGCACACCATCGTGGGCGCCGGCGCGTCCGAGGGCTCCATGGACGCGGGCAACATCCTGAAGCCGATGCTGGCGCGCGGCGAGCTGCATGCCATTGGCGCCACGACGCTGGACGAGTACCGCAAGTACATCGAGAAGGACCAGGCACTGGCGCGTCGTTTCCAGACGGTGCTGGTGAGCGAGCCCTCCGTTGAGGAGACCATCTCCATCCTGCGTGGCCTGGCCGAGCGCTACGAGGCGCATCACCGCGTGCGCATTGCCGACTCTGCTCTGGTTGCCGCTGCCGACCTGTCCAACCGCTACATCTCCGACCGCTTCCTGCCCGACAAGGCCATCGACCTGGTGGACGAGGCGGCCTCGCGCCTGCGCATGGAGCTTGATTCCATGCCGGCCGAGATCGACGCCGTCGACCGTCAGCTCACCCAGATGCAGATTGAGGAGCAGGCGCTGATGCGCGAGGAGGACGACGCCTCGAAGGAGCGCCTGGAGCACCTGCGCAAGAACATTGCCCTCACGCGCGAGAAGCTGGACGGCATGAAGGCCGACTGGGAGAACGAGCGTGGCGCCATCGACCGCGTGCAGAACCTGAAGGCGCAGATAGAGGATGCCAAGGGCGAGGCCGACCGTGCGGTGCGCGACGGTAACCTGGGGCGTGCGGGCGAGCTGCGCTACGGCACCATCCCCTCGCTTGAGAACCAACTTGCCGAGGCGCAGGCCCAGCTTGACGCAAAGCAGCAGGCAGGAGGCGTGCTGAAGGAGGAGGTAACACCCGAGGAGATTGCCGAGGTGGTAAGCGCGTGGACGGGCGTGCCGGTCTCCAAGATGATGCAGGGCGAGATGGACAAGCTCAAGCATCTTGAGGACGAGCTGCACAAGCGCGTGGTGGGCCAGAACGAGGCCGTGTCCGCCGTGGCCGCAGCCGTGCGTCGCAGTCGCGCGGGCCTTTCCGACCCCGACCGTCCCATTGGCAGCTTCTTCTTCCTGGGCCCCACCGGCGTGGGCAAGACCGAGCTGGCAAAGGCGCTGGCAGAGTGCCTGTTCGACGACGAGCGTTCGCTGGTGCGCATCGACATGAGCGAGTACATGGAGAAGTTCTCCGTGCAGCGTCTCATTGGCGCGCCTCCCGGATACGTGGGTTACGACGAGGGCGGCCAGCTCACCGAGGCCGTGCGCCGCAAGCCCTATAGCGTCATTCTGCTCGACGAGATGGAGAAGGCACATCCTGACGTCTTCAACATCCTGCTGCAGGTGCTTGACGACGGCCGCCTGACCGACGGCCAGGGTCGTGTGGTGAGCTTCAAGAACACGATCATCATCATGACGTCCAATGTGGGCAGCCAGTACATTGCGGCGGCCAACGCCTCGAGTGACCCGGACGAGGTCCAGCGCCAGGTGAACGACGCTCTGCGCGCAACCTTCAAGCCCGAGTTCCTCAACCGTATTGACGACGTGGTGGTGTTCCACCCGCTTGGCCTGGGCGACATCGAGAAGATTGTGGACATCCAGCTGCGCGACGTGCGCGAGCGTCTTGCCCGCGAGCGCATCACGCTCGAGCTCACCGAGGCGGCCGTTGGCATGCTCGCGCTCGATGGCCTCGACCCGGTGTACGGCGCGCGTCCGCTGAAGCGCCTCATCCAGCGCCAGGTGGTCGACAACATCGCTGGCCTGATTATTGATGGCAAGCTGCACGAGGGCGAGACCGTGCGCATCGACGTTGGTCCCGACGGCGCGTCGCTGGTGGCCGAGCCGGTGCCGGCAGCAACGGTGCAGAAGACCGCTGACGACCAACCGATTGAGCCGGACGAGATGGAGTAGGCACATACACGCAAAGGGCGACCCTGGCACCCGCCAGGGTCGCTTTCTTATGGCGGGCGTGTGCGCGGGCGCACGAAGCTCTATACTTACGGAAACGCAGCTAAAACCTTGCGAAAACGTAGCTTAGATGAAGGGACTCCTATGAAGTGCCCACGTTGCGGAGCTAACAACGCGGATGACGCGCGCGTTTGTGGCTCATGCGGGGCAGAATTGGTTGCCTCCGTAACTGAAGATGATGTAGACGAGCTGATGGGGCAGCTTCCCACCGTGGCGGCCCAGCGTCGCGAAGAGGAGGAGCGCACGAGGCTCCTGCAGAAGTTTGCCGAGCAGACGCGCGTGTTGGACGATGAGACGCAGCTAGTGGATGGCGAGACGCAGCTCTTGGACGGCGAGCGGGACGAAGAGACGCGCCTGCTGCAAGACGAGACGCGCCTGCTTGATGACAGGGACGCGGACGGCGAGCCTGCGGGCGAGGACGACAACGTCACCGTTCCCGGCGTGATTCCGGTTGACGCCACGCAGCTGCGGCCGGTGGCGCGCCAGCACGACGAAGAGCACTTTGTGGTGCGCAATACCCGCGACTACGATCACGACGCGCAGTCCATCAACCTGGCTGCCGGCGCTGACAACTTCGACACCATTACCGAGAAGCGCCCCTCGCGGCGCGACTCTCGACGCGACCCGTACGCACGCAGCGCGCGCAAGGGCCAGGAGCTGGGGGAGGGCAAGAGCCGCAGCAAGCTGCGTCCCTTCCTTGCGTTGCTGCTGGTTGCTTTGGTGCTGGGTGGCGGCGGTGCCGTGCTCACCTACGGCATGGAGCTGTGGGGCGGCAAGACGGTGCCGAGCCTGGTGGGCGAGTCGCAGGCCAACGCCGAGGCACGCCTGGCAGAGAAGGGCCTGGTCGCACGCATTGAGGCGCAGCCGGCAGACGACGCCATCGGAAAGGTCCTCTCTCAGGACCCGGACGTGGGCACGCGTGTGCCGGAAGGCGGCGAAGTGACGCTGGTCATAGCCACCAACCGCATGATCCCCGAGGTCATCGGCATGTCCGAGGGTGACGCGCGTGCGGTGCTGCAGAGCGTGGGCGCGGAGCAGATAGAGACGGTAACGCGGCCTTCGGGCGAGCCTGAGGGCACGGTCATTGACGTGAGCCCCGGGCAGGGGCAGCCCTTTGTCTCGCGCAGCGTGGTAACCCTCACCGTTGCGGCTCCGTTTACCGTGCCCGACGTGCTGGGCAAGAAGGAGTCGGACGCGCTGGGCGAGCTGCAGGGCGCGGGCTTTGCCACCGAGGTGGAGTACATCACGTCGGACGCCACGGTGCGCACCGTGGTGGAGACCTTGCCTGGCCCTGGCGAGGTGATAGAGCAGGGCGGCATGGTTCACGTGCGTATTTCCTCGCCGTATCCCTCTAGCCCCCTGCATCTGGCGGAGTTCTTGGGGCATTCGTCCCAGGACATCGACACCTTCCTCGAGAGCCAGGGCTACTGGTTTGTTCAGGGAATGCTGGACTCGTACGGCAACGCGATGCAGGTGTACAGCTCCGAGGGCAACGGCACCTACACGTTCTCGTCGCAGCCCTACAGCCGGCCTCGCTCGCTGCCGGAAGACAGCTCGTCGAACGTCATGGCCACCGGTGTGCCCTTCGCAGGCGTGCGCTTCGACTTCCCTGCGCACATGATGCCGATTGCCGCCGACCAGCCGGCGGCGGAGTGGCTGGCGGGCGAGTGCGGCTACGGGCAGATCGAAGACATCTGCACGAACGGAAGCTTCGCGCTGCCGGCAGGTACCAGGCAGGTCTCGGTGCCCTTCGTGTGCGCGAGCGGCAAGTCGGGCGACTCCGTATGGACGATTCTGATCGTCAACACCAGCTCGGGCATGCGCGCGTCGACCATATGCGCCAAGCAGAGCGTGTATTCGGCGGGCGACCTCGCGCCCTTCAACGGGAGCATATCCCAGTTCGTGGCGTACCAGGAGATCTATCAGTCGGGCGAGTACGTGAGCGCCCCCAGGACCAACACCACAGCCAACAACCAAGGCACTGGTCAGGGTAACAATCAGGGGCAGGAGGTCCAGAACAATGGCAAACAACAGGGTCAATGAGGAAGAGGAGATCGCTCAGGAGAAGGAGCTTGACCAGGAGGCTCGTACTCCCGAGTCTCCCTATCTGAGGGCGGCGAACGAGGACGACGATGGCTACGATCCGTATTCGGACAGGCCGGCGACGCCCGAACCGCTCTTCGAGCGCGATCCCTGGGCATAACGCGCGGCAAGGGGCTTGCTCCCCGTGCATGCAAATAAAAGGGACACGCCCTCTTTTGCTCAAAGTGGCAAAAGAGGGCGTGTCCCTTTTATTTGCTGTTAGATCTATCCCAGCAGGTTCTGCATCATGTTCCACAGGAACATGGCAGCAAGTACCAGCAGGATGATCACAACGAATAGCGCCAGCACCGAGTTGCGCCTGCGCGCACGCTCGCGCGAGGCGAAGATGGAGCGGCGGCCCTTGGGAATCTCGAGGTACTGGCCATAGCGCGTGCCGTTCTTCACCCGCGAGATGTCGCTACGGGCGCGGCGGTAGGCCCTGCCGGAAAGCGGCGTTGCGCCACCCACGCTAATGTTGGAGTCGTGGGTGTAGCTTGCCGAAGGGATGCTGTCGTCAGTGAGGTCATCGACGGTGCCCTGACTGCGGTGTGGAGTGCGTTTGCGCACGAAGCGCGGTGCGGCAGGGGCAGAAGCAGTGCTGAATGCAGGAGCTTCGGCGGCTTCGCTGAGAGCGGAGGCCGACATGGCTCCTGTGGAAGAGGCGGCAAGAGGTATGGAGCCCGTGCCGGAAAGCAGCTCTTCGTTTGCCTTGCTGAACGCCCCAGTGTCGCTGGGGCTCATATGGCTGGGATTGTCGATGGGGAGTTCAGCGGGGTCAGGAATCTGAGACGCCATCCTCGCGGCAGCGTTCACCGGGGTGCGACCTGCGCTTTCGCGTTCGTCCATTGGACCTCCGTGCGTTTCTTGAGTACATTCGCTGACACATTCTAAACTAGCGCCCACATCTGTGCGAGAACTTTGCTCGCTCCGTAATAAATGCCTATAAGCTGCGTTAATGCAGAGTATGTTTGGGCCTGACAGCACACCGCTTTCTTCGTGCCCGCGTGCCTCGGGGCCGGTTCCGCACATGCGCGTGCCTTGGGGTCGGTTCTTGCGGCACATCCGTGTGCGTTTTTGCAAAAACGCACAC
>CACXFC010000137.1 GCA_902766835.1 uncultured Coriobacteriaceae bacterium
GAGGTCTGAGTCATGTCTAAGGTATGCGATATCTGCGGCAAGCACACCGTTGCTGGTCGTTCCATCAGCCACTCCCACCGCACCGTGAACCGCAAGTTCAAGCCAAACATCCAGCGCGTCACCGTCTTCAAGGACGGCCGTGCCCAGAAGATGAACGTCTGCACGCGTTGCCTGAAGAAGGGCAATGTTGCCCGCACCGCTCAGCAGGCATAGCAAGAACTGCAATCACCTGCACGATGGAAGGCCTCCTCACGGGGGCCTTTTTTCGTATCGAGATGAGTCAAGTGCAGCGGTATACGAGGGGCAATTAAGGGACACGCCTTTTTTGCCCCGCGATTTCAAACTGAGTGTGCCAAAGGGAAGGCGCAGCACGCTAGCCGGAGACCACACCTGCCCCCGATGCACGCTGACAGTAGGATTCGCCTACCGCATCAGGTACGCTGCAACGGCACCCTCGTGGCACTCGACGAAGGCGTCTGCCGCCTCGATGACATTCGACACGCCCTCGTCCACAAGCGCGTCCAAGTGGCGATGGCTCAGGTTCCAGTGCATGCCGCCCTCGCTGACGTTGGCTTCCTGCGCAAGGGGTATCACCGAGGCCGTACACCCAAGCGCACCCGCTCCCCAATCCCAGCGCGCGCAGCCCTCCGGTGAGAGAACACGCAGCTCATAGCTGTCTTCAACCACGCGCGGCATGGCGTCGCGGTTGTTGTAGGCGCACCCCAGCACGGCAAGCGCGTGATCGGGCCTGCCACCAGACGCGCAGGTGATGGTCAGCGCAAGCGCCATCCCGCGGCGGTTGGCCTCGTGGCGCGCGCAGTCAATGGCCAGCGCGAGGTCGGTGGCATATTTCTCCGAAGGGTACCTGACCTGCGCAGACGATGCCTCCTGCGCCCACGCGAGCGCCTCCGGGTCAAGGGAGTCGGCATCGCCGCAGAACATGTGGGGCGCAACCCCCGCCTCAAGGCACCTGCGCGCCCCGCGGTCCGCCGCGATGAGGTAGTCGCTCGCCTGTGCCAGCTTAGCCACGAGCTCCGTTGAGCTCGGCTCGGGAGAGCCGTCCACCACAAGCGCGTGCAGCACGCCCGATGTGAGAGCGGTGCCACGTGCGTAGTCCTCGAGCAGCGCAAGCGAGAGCTCGCCGTAGCCATGGGCAAGAATGTCGCAGTTCGCCGCGCAGAAGTCGTAGTCACGCCCATCGTGGTCGTTGTAGAGGCACACGGTCTTGAGCCCAAAGTCGTGTGCGGTGCGCACTGCGAAGGGCGCGTCCTCAAAGACCCACGTCCCCTCCTTGCTGGTGCCCAACGCGTCCAAGGCATACTGGTACGCCTCGGGATGCTCCTTGTCAGATCCGGTCTCGCTGGTCTGGATGACTCGCTCGAAGTAGTCCTCCAGCCCGTGGGCCGCCAGGGCCACCCGCACCTCGGGCTCGGTCGTGGCCGAGAGGATGAGCATGCGCACGCCGTGGTCGCGCAGCTCGTCGAGGAAGCGCTTGCAACCCTCGAACATCGGGATGTCGTTTACGTAGTGCTTGCGGACCCCCTGGCGCGTCTCCTCGAGCAGGCTCTCCCCGCTCTCGCCAATGCCAAACTGGTCGTGGAACCAGAAGCACATGTCATCGAAGTTGTAGGCCTCGGCCGTGGCCAAAAGCTCGGGTGTCTTGGGTATCCCGTGGGTGTCGAACATCTCCTCCACAAGCGCGTTCCACATGGGCATCGAGTCGACGAGCGTGCCGTCGCAGTCGAAGATGGCCCCCTCGATGGAGGAAGTCTTACGGTTGGGAGCGCTGTTGGACATGGGGCATCCTCTCGGGAAGCGGTGGGCATACGGCGTGGTGACAAGATGTCACAAGACCAAGCAGATTCGATGATAGCAGGGCGCGCGGTGACAAACAGGCGTGACGAGCAAGGCGAGGTTGGGTAAAGTATCCACCGTTGAGTAACGGGCGCACGGGCGCCCAGGCGTCATTCGGAGGCAAGGCATGGCCCGATACGATTACAAGTGTCCCACCTGCGGGAAGGTGTTCGAGGTGCAGCACGCCATGAGCGAGCACCCCACCATCCTGTGTCCCGACTGCGGAGACGAGGCCCAGCGGGTCTTCTCCCCCTCGGGCATACATTTCGAGGGGCACGGCTTCTATAACACCGACCAGCGCAAGTCCATGGGATCGGTGGGTTCCAAGGAGTAGCACCGCGGAAATAGATGCAAGTACCAGACGGCCGGAGCACAAGCCCCGGCCGTCTTCCATGTGCAACGGGGACGGTCCTTGTTGCACATTCGCGTGAAATTAAGGGACACGCCCTTTTTGCCCAGCTGGGCAAAAAAGGGCGTGTCCCTTAATTTCGTCCACCAGAATCGGGGACGGACCTCGGGCGCGGGGCGCGTGGCCCTAAGCGAATTCCGCGGGATGCGAGGAGCGAAGGCGCGACGGGAGGGCGGCGCTGTCCGAGCGCCCGCAGGGCGCGAGTTCGCCGCCCTGCCGCGCCTGCGCGACGAGCGCCCATCCCGCGAATGA
>CACXFC010000138.1 GCA_902766835.1 uncultured Coriobacteriaceae bacterium
GTGCTCCCACTCGTCGCCGTAGTGGCCCTCGTAGCGACGGTGGAACGACTGCGCCCGCTCGAGATCGGGCGTGAAGTAGCCGTAGCGCAGCGGCTGCGGCTCAAAGTGAGACACACCATGCGCCCAGCCCGCAAGCTGCGGGCAGAGGTCGCCGGCAAACTCGTCGAAGACCAGCCCCGCCAGCGGCACCTCATCGGGAATCTCGGTTACCTGCGTCACGCGGTAGCGGCACTCAACGAACTCGTTCATGTTGTCGTTTTGCAGCGGTGCCTGCGCCTGCCCCAAGGGGTGGATGGGGCCAAAGGGCATCTCGAGCGCCACATAGGCACCTGCATACGCGCGCTTGCCCTGCTCGTCGCAGGGATAGGCCGCCGTCACCGGCCGGTAGCCACGCGAGGGGTAGATCTTTGGTCCGCGCCATACGCGCGACGTCATGAACACCTCGCCGGTATAGTTGTCGATGCGCTCCACGTAAACCGAGAAGGTACCCGTGTCTACCTGCTCGGCGCGCACCTCCTGCGGCATGTCCAGAATAAGCTTGGTGATGTAGGGCCCATTGTCGGTGCACTCGGTAAAGGTACGATAGCTCAGCATGGCGTCTCCCCTCAAAACGACAAGTACCTAGGCAATGGATGAAAACGTGACGGTCGCAGCCCCAGACCCGCACGCGTCGGCGAGGTCTGACGGGTCATCGATCTCTCCCACACGTGCGTAACTCCAGCCGTCGTTGGCAAAGGTCTCGTAGAACAGCACGAGGCAGTCGGAGCCAAACACCATGAGGTCACCCGCCTCGATCGTGTCGGGCACATACTGCTCGCCGCCGAAGGACTCGCCCGTGTAGCAGTACTTCTCGTTGCCGTGCAGCTCCTCCATTGAAAGCGTGAGGGGCAGCCGCGCGAGCAGCTCCTGCCCTGCGGCAGTGTCCTCGATGGTTGCCGTGAAGGGCGTGTCGTTTACCGTGACCTGAATCTGCATGGGTGCCTCCCCTTGGTCTGCCGCATCAGCCTCAACCGGCTGTGCGTCTTCGCCTTGCGGCTCCGCCTGATTTGTCTCTACATCTGCATCTGATGGCGCATCTGTCTCTGGTGCAGCACAACCTGATAGTCCAAGTGCCAGCAGGGCGGCAACGCCCTCCAGAAATGCACGACGTTCTAGCAGCGCATTCATGATAATGCTCCATCATTCACTGGTGTTGCCGTTTTGGCATACGGCTCATCAAGGCTGAGCTCGAACGTCACCTGCTGGGGTAGGGCGCGAATCTGCGCATTCGCCTCGTCATCCAGATGGGCAACGACCATCACGCGGTAGTCCTGCGACTGATCCTGCCCACTGTGGAGGATGGCAAACCACCCATCCGCCACGCTCACATCGCCGTCAGTCCAACCCTGCTGCTTCTCCGCCTCGTCGAAGACACCCTCCTTGAGCTCGCAGCAATAGTCCACACCAGAATCTACGCCGCTCACGGTAAGGGGCAGGCGATTCATAAGGTCACGCGCCGCCTGCGTCTGGTTGAGAGAGGCCTGAACCTCGACGTCACCTGCGCGAATGACAAGGCGCGCCACGTTATGCTCATCCGGTTCGGTCAGAGCCGCACCCGCCGCGCGCAGTCGTTCGAGCAGCTCGGGCGACTTGTTCTCATCGCCGGCAGCCATGAACACGCCCATGTCCTCTAGGTGCAGCCACTCGAGGAAGGAGTGCTGGTAGGTGTAGAGAGCGCCACCGTACACGTTCGGGCTTCCCGAGCTCAGCAGCAGGGCGGCCTTGCGCAGGCGCCGAGGGTAGCCTGGTGCATAGATGCGGTCGATAGCGCACTTGAGCTGCCCCGAGAGGCCGTGGTAGTACACGGGCGAGGCGAGCACCAGCATGTCTGCTTCGTCAAGCACAGGATAGACCAGCTGCATATCATCCTTCTGGATACAGCGTCGTGGCGCCTTTTTGTGGCAGTACTCGCACGCAAGGCAGCCCGCAATGTGCATGAGGCATATATCGAAGACCGTAACGGTGTGGCCTGCTGACTCGGCTCCCTCACGATATGCCGCAACCATGGCAGCGGTGTTGCCCTGAGGCCGCGGGCTTCCATTGAGAATGACGATGTTCATGATGCGCTCGCCCCTACGCCAAGTTCTGCTCGAAGAACGCCTGCAGCTTGTCAAAGGGGATGTAGTCGTTATCGCCACCGTCGTAGAGGTCGCAGTGATTGGCGCCCGGGATGATCATGAGCTCCTTGTTATCGCCCTTAAGCAGCGCAAACGCTCCCTCACCAAAGTAGCGGGAGTGAGCCTTCTCGCCATGGATGACGAGCACGGGGTTGTCAATCTCGCCAGCCATCGAGAGGATGGGCTGGTTGACGAAGGAGATGGTGCCAGTCACGTTCCAGCCGTCGTTGGAGTTGCCGGAGCGCTCGTGGTAGCCGCGCGGCGTCTTGTAGTAGGCGTAGTAGTCCTTCACAAACTGCGGGGCATCGTCGGGCAGCGGGTCTACCACGCCGCCGGCGCGCACGTAGGTACCCGACGCGTAGTCTGCCGTGCGCTGTGCCGCCCAGGCGGCACGCTGCTCATCGCGCGCCTCCTTGCTATCGGCTGCGCCATAGTAGCCCTCGCGGGCAATGCGGGTCATGTCGTACATGGTGGAGGCAACGGTCGCCTTGATGCGCGGGTCAAGCGCGGCAGCGTTGATGGCCATACCGCCCCACCCACAGATACCGATGATGCCAATGCGCTCAGGGTCAACGTCGTCGCGGCAGCTGAGGTAGTCCACTGCGGCACAGAAGTCCTCGGTGTTGATGTCGGGAGACGCCATGCGACGCGGTTCGCCGCCGCTCTCCCCCGTAAAGGACGGGTCGAAGGCAATAGTGAGGAAGCCACGCTCGGCCATGGTCTGTGCGTACAGTCCGGAGCTCTGCTCCTTGACGGCACCAAAGGGGCCGCTCACGGCGATTGCGGCAAGCTTGCCCTCGACGCCTTTGGGCTTGTAGAGATCGGCTGCCAGCGTGATGCCATAGCGGTTGTGGAAGGTCACCTTCTCGTGGTTGACAAGTTCGCTCTTGGGGAAGACCTTGTCCCATTCCTGTGTGAGATTGAGCTGCGCGTCCTGCATGGTGAGTCCTTTCACTAGGGATTGTCTCAATTGTTCTACCGCAGCATGGCAATAACAAATACCTATCGGCTTTTGCTGACCATAGTTCGTATGCATCGTTTGCAGGGGATAGAGCGCATGAGGTGCCAACTTGTTGGCCCGCCCTCCGCATACAATAGGGCACGTAGTACGAACGCATAAAGACTGGAGAGGCGCCATGGAAGTTCGCAAGCTGACTGACTCGAACGACTGGCTTGAGAGCGAGCGTGTCATTGAGACGGCGTTCTTGCACCCTTGGGACGAGGAGCAGTCGCGGCGCCGGATAGAGGCCCAGGCAGAAGGAAAGGAACCCAGAGCTGAGGAATCGTGGGGACTCTTTGACGACAGCGGCGCCATGGTCACCAGCATCTCCACCCTTCGCCATAGGCTTTCTTTTGGCGGTAAGCCGATTGGCGCGGGCGAGATTCATATGGTGGGCTCGATTCCCGAGCATCGGGGCGGTGGGGGCGTACGCATGCTCATGGGCGAAATCCTCCGTGACTTCCACACGCGCGGGGATGCGCTTGCCGTGCTCATTCCCTTCTCATGTGCCTTCTATCGCAAGTTCGGCTTCGAGATGGCAGGACGCATGATGCGGCAGCGCGTGGCAATCGAGCAGCTGGCGGACTATGCGTGCAAGCATCGTGTCACTCGTGTGTGGCAAGAGAGCGAGCTCGCCCCCGTACGTGCGCTATGGGACGCATATGCCATCGCCCATGACCTGTCTGAACTCCGTGATGACGCCGCTTGGGCATGGCGGGGCAATGGCGACTTTGGCGATCCTGACTTCCTGCATCCCGAGCGGCAGCGCTACACCTATGTGCTATGGGCAGACAGCAACAAACCCGCTGCATACGTGCGCTTCTCCTTCTGCCATGAGCCGGATATGCCCTTTGTGGGCGAGCTCGCGGTGAACGAGCTCGTGTGGAACGCGCCGCAAGACCTGTGCGCCGTACTTGGTTTTCTCTACCGCATGCGCGCCAAGGTGACGCACATCAACTTCGAGCTCGCGGATGTCGATCTTGCTGCGATACTCCCGGAAAGCGATCGCGTAGAGCAGCAGATTGACAGCCATGTGATGGCACGGCTGCTCGATACCGAGCAGTTGCTTCGCCTGATGCCACATCCATACGGCACGAGCTCCTACATACTGGAAGTCGAAGATGCCTTCCTGCCAGAGGTGAGCGGAAGGTGGCAGGTAACGTATGCGGATGGCAAAGCAACCGCCGTGGCGCGCACCGGCGCCTATCCCGACCTCGTTGTAGATGAGACAACTGCATCCCAACTCGTGCTGGGACGCATTGGGCTCGCAGATGCCCTCTACCGGCCTGACACGCAGGTTTTGCGTAACGTCGAGAACCTGCAGCGCGTCTTTACGCGCCGAACAGTACACCTCGCGCTTTAGCGAAGCGCGCCCTGGGTGCGTGCGGGAAACTTGTACGTGCCGGGGGTGCCTCCAGTGTGCATTGGCAGGTTGCTACGAAGCTTGTCCGTCAAACTCTGTGACGACCTTCTTGCCTTGGGCGATAAGCTCCTCCAGGCTATAGCGCTTGTAGATTAGATAGTCTTCGCACCAGGGCACGCGCGTCAGGACCTTGGTGCCATCCTGCGAGAGGTAGATGCCAAACCGTGCGTCCGTTGCAGGGCCTAAAGTATCAGTGGCATTGATCTCGTCCAAGACGGAAAGATCGAATATCGCAATACCTCTCGTGCTGTCCTCGATAGACTCGCCATACCGGGCAATGAAGATCTGGCCGTCGCGAGGCTCTCCCTCCACAAGGTATGGCAGCGTGGCCGCGCTTTGCGACATGACCCTGCCATCTTCGGCACTGATGACGTCAAGCGTCCCATCGTAATCCTGCGCGATCACCTTGTCCTGTGTGGCGAAATCGACGAAGGTCGCCCGCTGGGTTGCCTTCAGCGCCTCCCACACCAGCGATCCGTCCTTAGCCGAGTACGCGCGAATCGCACTGTCAGCGCATTTGGCCACAAGCAGCTCGCGGTCATCGCCGAGCGTCACCACAAGATGTCCCAGCGACTCGTCAATTGATTGGTTAGCCAGCTGGCAGGAAATCTCTTTCCCCGAATCAAGCGAGTAAAGGGCAAAGTTGCCATGCGCGCCATACATGCGATAGGCAAGAACGGTATCTGAGGCAAGCCATGAGTCGATGAAGTGTGCCTGATTGCCCGGCGTTACCTCCACAACGGCCCTCTGCTCGTCCAAGTCGTAGACGAGCAGGTTGTCGACGGCTGCTAGGGCAAGCCTGTCTGGCCCTCCATCAGACTTTGAGAACTCGATGTCGGTGATAGCGCTCGAAGCCGTGTCGAAGGGCCAGGGCACCTCCAGCTCCCTGATGATTGACCCGTCTGCGGCAGACACCTCAACCGCCCGCACGGTCCCCTTGGAACCTGCCGCCTGTGGCACGCCCGCCACCACGATGGAGGAGCCATCGATGGCGATCATCCGATCGACGTCCTCCCCCATCCCCAGCTTCTTGGGGGTGAGCGACCAAGCCCGTTCGAACGTGTTGGGGTCGAGGCCATAGATATTGGCCCCGTCATCGCAGATCAGGCGCCCGCCAGCCCACTGAGGGGCGCCCTCCAGGCTGCCCACCCGCTCCAGTGACTCAATCTTTGACAGCCCCCTGAGCGCGAAGATCCCATAGCGCCGCGCCCTGGACGAGTACAGCGCCACCCCTCCGAGCCTTCCATCCTCTTCGAACGCACGGGCTTTGGTCAACGACATGTTCGCATTGCCATACAGCCGCGCGTTGTCCGCATCGCTTGCTCCGGGCACAAGCACCTGAATGCCGCCAACCTCGAGACACGAAATGATGGCCTGCTCGCCCGAGTCGAGCGTGGCAACGAATGCATCGATAATGGGAAGGCCAAGGTCCCTGTCATCGACAGACGAACCGTCGGCCATGCTCACCTGCAAAACGCGACTTCCCAGCACGACGACGACTCGGATGCCATCCCCCGTCCCTGCATCGAGCTTGCCTACGATTCGCGGTGTGAAGAAGTGCAAGCCTCCGTCTTCATCATGGATGCGCTCCAACACCTCCGAGCGAACCCATTGGCGTTGCAGGGTACCGTCGAAGCACTCGACAGCCATGTTCTCCGAATCGCTCGCCTCAGAAAACGAGGCCGTGAACAGCGTCTGGCCCACAAACTCCAAATCGCTTGCCATGTTGCAGGCCAGCGTTGCCGACTTCGTGGGGCTAGGCTCCCCCGTTTTCGCATTGCGCGAGAACGCCACCACAACCCCACCTGCGGCAGCGGCATAGTGCATCTCGTCTGCAGAAACAGCCGCATACGTCGGACACTCGCCAGATAGGCCAGGGAGCTCTACGGTCTTTGCAACCAGGCCAGACGCCGCATTGACGAATACGCACTGCGTTACCTCTCCGGCGGACTCCTCGTCTGGAATGGCAAACGCCACAAACTGGTTAGCCTTCTCCAAATAGGCTATCTTGCACGTCACCCTATAGGGAAGCTTGCATTGCCATTTGCGTGCGGCGGTGGTCGGCTCTATGCAAATGAGCTGGTCGCCATAGGCGCACAGGAGCATATCCTTGCCAAACACCAGGTCCGTCAGGCCGCTCTTGGCGACGTTTGCCTGCCCTAAGAGAGTGCTGGGGTCGAAGCTGGCGATATGCCTTCCCGTGGCCGCCTCGGAAACGATCACCTTCCCGCCGAGGCCCTCTGTTGCCTGAAGCCCGTCGGCGGCAGCGTAGGTATCGCTGGCGCAGTCGAGGACATAGAGGCTCTCCCAGGGAGACTGCGTGGGAAACACGCCGAGCGCGCGCTCGAGGGCAAGCTGTGCATCAGTCACGTACGGTCGGTCCACCTTCCAGTCATCGCCAATCAGCGCCTCAAGCGAGGTACGTATCGCTCCCACACGGTCTCCCTCAAGCAAGAGACTCTCTGCGCGTTGCGCCATAAGCGTCGACTCGCTCTGCTGCGCTTCAATCAGCAGCGTCGTCGTGAGGATCACCTGGACGAAGGTAAAGATGGCAAGCGCCACGGCCACTATGGCGATGATGCCCGTGATCATCAGGCGCGTGCGCATGAGTCGCGAGCGAATGCGCTGGAGGAGCTGGTCGTAGTCGCACTCAAGGAGGCACGCTTGCAGGCGGATGATCTCGCGGCCGATCTTCATCCAATTGCCCGAGCGCAAGTTTGCGGCAAGGGGCTCCGCGGGTACCTCCTCGTAGCGTTGCGTGTCCTCATCCAGCTCGCGCCGTGTGAGGAGCAAAGGCGGCAGGCTCTCATAGGGCTCCCCCTCAACCAGCACGGTAAGGATCTTGTCCCTGCCATGAAGAGAGGCGAAGGTCTCAACTTCGTGCAGCACCCATTTGCTTTCCTTGGTCTTCGGAGAGCAGATCACGATGAGGTAGCGCGACTTCCTCAGCGCCTCCTCGATGGTGTCGGGCAGCGAGGCCGTCGTGCTCAGCTCGTCCTCGTCACGGAAGAGTCGCCCCAATCGCTTGCCCCTGCCTTCGGTGCGCAGCCCCCTTGGAATGCGCGAGCCCTCGAGCGCCCGCTGCACCCTGATGGCCGCCCGCGTGTCTTTGGGCAGGTGGCGATAGCTGATGAACGCCTCGTAGACATAGTCATCCGGCTCCACAGCACCAGGTTGCTTCCCGCCACAGTGTGGGCAGTACACCGCATTCGGCATGAGTTCGGCACTGCAGTGCGCACAGTCCATGAGGCCTCTTCCCTGTTTGCCAGTCGGCAAGATGGTTTCCTGCCTCCATTCTAGGGGAGATGGACGAGCTGGGGGCACCGCGCACACCTTGCCAAGAAGGGAACGGGACATGGGGCCACATCAGCATGCAACTGCTTCGGCTAACTCAGAGGGCAATTAAGGGACACGCCCTTTTTTGCCCCGCGGGGCAAAAAAGGGCGTGTCCCTTAATTGCCAAATGGCCCTATCGTACGTTAGATGCCGGCGTAGGGATTGCCGCCGCCAGATGCCCCCTCGAAAAGGCGGTCCATTCCCATGGCGCGCATGCGCACCGTAAGGTCTGCAAGCTCTTCCGGCGCCACGGGGAAATCGGACAGGACCCACGAGATGGTCATGTAGGTGGAGGCCATAGCGTGGTACTCGGTGGCAAAGCGCAGGGGCTCGGGCATGGGGTCTGCACCCCACTGGCGCTGGTGCCAGGCAAGGTCGAACGCCCTGCTGTGCTCCAAGGCGTAATCGGTGAGGTTGTTTTGCCCGGCTAGTTGCAAAGCCTGCTTCGAGAATGAGGCATACTTCTGCATGCGCTTGAGCGATGCGACATACGCAGCGCGGAAATCGAAGTCAGTCGGGGCGGCACTGGTGTCAAACTCCCCTATGATGCGTCGCTCATATACCTTCGCTATCAGGTCGTTCTTGTCAAGGAAGTGGTTGTAGAAGGTCTGGCGCGACACACCAGAAGCCTCAAGAAGACGCTTGACGGTCACGCGTTCGAGCGGCACGCCCTCGTCTTCAACAAGCCTGAGCAGCGCATCAACCACCAACGCCTCGACGTCAATGGCCATCTTAGATCCTCCGCAGCGCTTCGAGGTCTTCGGGCACGGGGTCCCAGCGGTTGGGCACACCAGAGCCATCCAGGCCACCAAAGTCGAGGTCGGCGATGTCGGGCACGTAGACGTCGCGCACCGTAAAGACACCGTCTTCCCACTCGTAGACGTAGCACATGCAGTTGCTGTTCGCGAACACCTGCTTGCGCGATTTCTCACCCGCATGCAGCATGTAGAAGTGGCGGAGCGATCCACCCGACCCCACCACCAGCACGTTGCGCGTATCGGGGTCGGCCATGATCTCGCTCATGGTCGCATCCATGCGCGCGAAGACCTGCTCGCTCGTCTCGCCGCCGCCGGCATGCATGACCATGCCACGCACAGCTCCGTTGCTGGCCATAAAGCCAGGCTCACAGAAGTCGTCCTTCGCCTCGAAGATGCCAAATCCGCACTCGCGCAGGCCCTTCTTGCGCACATAGGGCTTTACCTCGCCAAACGCTGCCTGGCATACCAGCTCCATCGTGTCGCAGCAACGCTCGGAGGTGCTGGTGTAGAAATGGTCGAACTCCACGCCGCGCTGTGCCAGCGCCTCGCCCGCGCGCTTCCCCTGCTCGATGCCGCGCGGCGTGATGGGCGAGTCGCACCAGCCCTGGCTCTTGTGCTGCACGTTGAACAGGGTCTCGCAGTGACGCATGGCATACAGGAGCTTCTTCATGGCAGTGGTCGCCTTTCTCGTGGTGTCAACGTCTCGATTCTACGACCGGAACGCACGCCACCAACAAAAGCGCATGGAACGCATGCTCGCCCGGAGTCTCATCCCTGACACGCGTGCCCCAGCGTCAATTGGACACTGGGGCCGCCTCGCGTAAGTGGTTGTTCGGAGGCTTACGCCGTGGTAATAACGGTGTCGCCAGCCTTGACCTGACCCTCGGCGACCTTTGCCAGCGCGGGATAGTCGTCGGAGTTGGTGACGATGGTCATAATGATGTCGGGATGACCCGCCTTCTTGACCTTGTCGCGGTCGAAGCTCACCAGAGCCTCGCCGGCTGCCACGTGCTCCTCGCCCTTGCACCACACGGTGAAGCCGTCACCGTTCATGTTGACGGTGTCCACGCCAATGTGGATGAGCACCTCAACACCATTGTCGCCCGTAATGCCCACAGCATGTGGCATCGAGGCACTAATGGTGCCCGCAATCGGTGCATAAACTACGCCCTCATCCGGCCAGATGGCAACCGTCTTGCCCATGGCCTCGCCGGCAAAGACCGGGTCGGGGATGGCCTCGGTGGCCTCGATGCGGCCACTCGCAACAGCACCCACGGCGCCCTCGGCCAGACTGACTGCAATGGCCTCCGGCTTGGTCGGCTTCTTGCCCCCAAACAGCTTGTCAAAGAATCCCATCGTGCTCTCCCTCCTTTAGAGTCCTACACTCCCACCAGCCGGTTTCCACATCGGTCATGGCGTGTTTGGCTTACTTTACCGCCACTTGTGCGCATAAGTTGCGAGCTTTCCTCTCATCGTGGCATTGCAACACGTGAGAAGTGCATGTTTCAAATCAAGGCGCATGCACTGGGCGCAGCTGAGGGACACGCCCCTTTCTGCCCCGCAGGGCAAAAAGGGGCGTGTCCCTCAGCTGCGCTAACTTCCTAGTATTCGTACGCCGGAGCTACTCCAAGCCAGCTCCGTTGCTCTCGATGATCTCCTTGTAGCGGTAGTAGCTCTGCTTGATGGCGCGCTCGAGGGTGCCATGGCCGTCGTTGAAGCGGTCCACATAGACGAATCCATAGCGCTTCTTCATCTCGCCGGTGCCGGCTGACACCACGTCGATCGGGCCCCAGTAGAGGTAGCCGCGGCAGTCCACGCCGTCGTCGATGGCGCGCGAAACGTTCTTGATGTGCTCCTCGATGTAGTGCACGCGGAAGTCATCGTGAATGGTGCCGTCCTCGCCCAGGTTCTCGTCCAGGCCTACGCCGTTCTCGACGATGAGCAGCGGCAGGTGGTAGCGGTCATAGAGAACGTTGAGCACATAGCGCAGGCCGTCGGGGTCAACCGGCCACTTCCAGGGCTCGGGCGCCTTGTCCACCAGGTAGGGGTTGTCGATGCCGGTAAGGCCGCTGGTGTCGCCACCAAGATTGACGCCGGCGTCCACCACAGTGGAGCGGTAGTAGCTAAAGCTGAAGAAGTCGACCGTGTGGTTGCGGATGAGCGCAAGCTCGTCATCGGTGAACTCCACCGTCACATCCTGCTCACGCCAGACCTTGCGCAGGTAGGTGGGCACAATGCCCAGGCAGAACGGGTCGCCGAAGTAGAAGACGTTGTTGCGCTGGGCCTCCATGGCCACGCGGATGTTGACGGGGTTGCAGTTGTTGGGGTAGGTTGCCACGCCCGAGCACGTGAGCATGCAGCCCACCTTGAGCGTCTCGTCCATCTCGTGGGCAATCTTGACCGTCTCGGCGTTAGCCACCAGGAAGTTGTGGTAGGCGTTCCACTGGTCCTGCAGCGTGGTGGAGTTGACCGGATCGGTCACGTCGGCGGGGTTGTCGATGGTCAGCACGCCGCCAGCCACGAAGGGCATGCGGAACAGGGCGTTGACCTCGTTGAAGGTAAGCCAGTACTTGACCTTGTCGCCGAAGCGCTCGAAGCAGGTTGTCACGTAGCGGCGCCAGAACTCGATGAGCTTGGGGTTAGACCAGCCACCGTACTCGGTGAGCAGGTGCAGCGGCGTCTCGTAGTGCGAAAGCGTGATGACCGGCTCCATGCCCAGCTCGCGCATGCAGGCAAACATGTCATCGTAGTAGGCAAGACCGGCCTCGTTGGGCTCGGTCTCGTCACCGTTGGGGAAGATGCGGCCCCAGGCGATGGAGGTGCGGAAGGCGTTGAAGCCCATCCCGGCCATGAGCTTGAGGTCTTCGCGATAGCGGTGATAGCCGTCGACGGCCGTGTGCGAGAGGTACGCCTTGTTGGGGTCGAGCTTCATCTCGTACTTGCCGGTCTCGTCGTTCCATGCGATGCCCGGGTCACGGTTCATGATGCCCACGAGCACGTCGGTCACGTTGGGCTGCTTGCCGTCCTCAAGCCAAGCGCCCTCGTACTGGTTGGCCGCAATGGCCCCGCCCCACATAAAGTCTTTCGGAAATGGCATGGAAGCTCCCTCCTCGCAAAGCCTGATACACCAATACGTAAAGTTTACCGGGTGATGGGCACGGCAATGGCTTTCGGCGAAACACCACCTCGGGTGTGCACCAAATTAGCAGGTCAGTGCACGAGATTAGGGGACACGCCATTCTTGCCCAGCTGGGCAAGAATGGCGTGTCCCCTAATCTCAGTAGGTTATGCCCCAGTGCGACAGGAGATGGACAAGAAAAGGGACGGGGCCAGACCGGCAATGCCGGCCTGGCCCCGTCAAGCGGCCCCTCACGCCCTTTTTTATCCTTCAAAAGGTACCACGTGTGCGACGGCGTCGGCCAGGCTGACCGGCTCTTCGTCGTTGTCGAGGTCAACAAGCTGGTACTTCCAGTTGCCCATGCCCAGCTCGTGCATGTACTCAAGCTGACGGAAGCCATGGCGGGTGGCCATGCGCTCCTCAAGGTCGTGGTTGTGCACTAGGCCGGCCTTGGTCATGGTAAGCACGAGGTCGACGCAGGCCGTGTCGATGGCGCAGATGTCGGTGGATGCCAGAATGCCCACGTTAGGCGTCACAACCGGCGCGGCGGCGGTGCCCTCGCAGTCGCAGCTCACGCTCATGTTGCGCATCACATTGACGTAGACCACACGCTCGCCAAAGTGGTCGATGGTCGCCTTGGTAGACTCGGTAATCTTCTCCATCAGCTCTTCGTTGGCTACGCTCCACTGGCCGCCCCAGGTGGCGCCGTTATCGGAGGTCTGGGTATGAATCCACTTCTTGCCCTCCTTGCCCGAGGCGCAGCCGATGCCGATGTTCTTGTTGGAGCCGCCAAAGCCGCCCATCGCGTGACCCTTGAAATGGGTCAGCGTAAGCATCGAGTCGTAGTTGGGCAGGCTCGCTCCCACGGCCATGGTGTCAAACCACTTGCCGCCCTCAACGGGGAACTCGACGTAGCCCTTGTCGTCGGTGATGTCGACCGGGCAGAAGGTCCAGCCGTTGACCTTGAGGGTCTCGAGATGCTTCTCGGTGGTGTCGCGGTCGCCGGCATAGTAGGTGTTGGTCTCGATGATGGTAGCCTCAGGAAGGTCCTTGTCTACCAGCTCGGCAACCCATTCGCGCGGAATGATGTTGGGGCCATGTTGCTCGCCCGTATGCAGCTTGATGGCCACCTTCCCGTCCAGATTGCCTGCCACCTTGGCATATGCCTTGCGCAGCCCCTCGGCAGAAAGGTCGCGGGTGAAAAAGACCACCGACTGTTCGCCCTCGCGCTCGTCAAAGGGAACGTAGACGTCTCCGTTTGTGCCTGGCGTTGCATTATGAATGGCCATGGTGCCCTCCTCGCTGTTGTCATTCTGAGACGGTTCAATTCTACCTTGAGAACAGGCTCCCAGCACGAGCGTCTGGAAGCCGATGGCGCATGCGTCGCGACGCGTGACGCTAGACACAGCCCCATCCTCCTTTGCTAGACGCCCAGCCGGTGGATCTCCCAGTCGATGACGTCGATGGGGCGCTGCGCCTCATGAAGCGCATCCACGAGCACGCAACGCTGCCTGCGCAACATGCGCACGCATTCCTCACGCCGCCCCTGTCGCTCAAGGGCAAGATAGCGCTCCTGCTGTTCGGGGGCAAAGCCCGTGGCATTAAGCATCTGCTGGGTGGCCTCGTCCATAGTACGGCTCCTCACGTAGCTGGTTTGCCCTTCTAGCGTAACCGATGCTGCCACGGCATAGCCAATACCTTGCTACAATAAAGCGCAATAGCTGTTAGGCATAACGAGGAGAACCCCATGGAACTCAGGCACCTGCGCTACTTCCTTGCCGTGGCTCGCGAGGGCAATGTCACGCGCGCGGCGGCATCCCTTCATGTGACCCAGCCGACGCTTTCCCGACAGCTTGCCGACCTAGAGCAGGAGCTGGGGCGCGAGCTGCTTGTGCGCGAGAGCCGCGGCGTCACGCTCACCGACGACGGCATGCTGCTGCGCAAGCGCGCCGAAGAGATCGTCGCTCTGGCCGACCGCACCGAGCGCGAGATGATGGCGGACGATTCGCAGGTAGAGGGCGACGTGTGGGTTGGCGGCGGCGAGACGCGCACCATGGAGCTGGTGGCGCGCACCATGGTCGCCATCGCACACGATCACCCGGGCGTCAGGCTGCGCTTGCACTCGGGCAACGCCGACGATGTCATCGAGCGCGTTGACAAAGGCCTGCTTGACTATGGCGTCATCATTGGACGCAACCCCGAGAGCCGCTTCGACTCCTTCGAGCTGCCCACCCGCGAGCGCTGGGGCATTCTCGTGCGCAACGATGACCCCCTGGCCGAGAAGAGCGTCGTAAGCATGGATGACCTCGCCTCGCGCCGGTTGATCGTGTCGGCCCAGCCCGCTGACGCGAATCAGTCCATGTCCGAGATCGAGCAGCTGCTTGGCAACCTTTCGGGCAACGTCGTGAGTACCTATACCCTGCTCTACAACGCCTCGCTGCTGGTGGAGCAGGGGTTTGGAATCGCCCTGTGCCTGGACGGCATTGTGGCAACAGGAGCGGGAACGCCCTTCACGTTTGTTCCCACGGAGCTACAGCCCGCCATGCAGACCTACCTCATCTGGAAGCGGTTCCAGCCGCAATCCCGCGCGGCTTCCCTCTTCCTGCGCGAACTAAAGCAGGCCTGCGCCAACCTATAAGCCAAGAGAACCCACACGTGAAACAAGGACCGTCCCCGATTCACACCCACCGGAATCGGGGACGGTCCTTGTTTCTCATGCGTGTGAATCGGGGACGGTCCTCGCTGCACATTTGCGTGAAATTAAGGGACACGCCCTTTTTGCCCAGCTGGGCAAA
>CACXFC010000139.1 GCA_902766835.1 uncultured Coriobacteriaceae bacterium
CTTGCGGCACATCCGTGTGCGATTTTGCAAAATCGCACACGGATGTGCCGCAAGAACCGACCCCAGGGCACACGCATGAGCGGAAACCGGCCATGTGCCAACACCCCCCTGACACACTCACCCATGACACACCCAGGGCCCACCGCGAGTTAGAACGAGGAGAGAGATATGCTGCGAGAGTTTTGTGCCGAGAAACTTGTGGGTGTGGCTGAGGCATTGCGGGCCGGAGCGCAGCGCATCGAGCTTTGCGATGACCTTTCCGTTGGGGGAGTCTCGCCAACGGACGAGGTGATTGCCCAGGCGGTTGAGCTTGTGCATGGCTTGGGCGGTACCGTGATGGTGATGGTGAGGCCCCATGGGGGAGACTTTGCCTATAGCGACGCCGAGCTGGCAGAGATGGAGCGGGTCATTGGTGTGGCCCGCACTGCCGGTGCGGACGGCATCGTCTTTGGTTGCACGCGCGATGGGGCGCTTGATGTTTGGGCCACGCAGCGCCTTGTTGCGTGTGGCGCGGGACTTGACATGACCTTTCACATGGCCTTCGACGAGATTGACCGCGAGGCGCAGCCTCAGGTGCTAAGCACGCTTGCTGGGTACGGCATCTCGCGTGTGTTGACGCATGGAGGGTCGCTGGATGTACCCATCGAGCAGTGCCTTCCCTGGCTGCGCGAGCTTGTACACGCGGCCGAGGGAAGGATTGGGATCATGCCCGGCGGTGGCATAACATGGCGCAACGCCGAGCACATCTATGATGAGCTCGGCGTCGCAGAGGTTCATGGAACCAAGATCGTGCAGCTATGAAATTAAGGGACACGCCCTTTTTTGCCCCGCGGGGCAAAAAAGGGCGTGTCCCTTAATTTCCTTGTCAGTCTCCCCTGGCAAAAAAGCGTGTCCCGTAATTACCCCGCGGACATGTGTGGTCGTAAGACTACTCGGACATGGTGTTGCGGATGTAGGTGTCAAGACGATGCAGGAAGGCTGCCATGTCTTGGCGGATGACACCGTTCGAGCCGCGATAGGTCTTGTCCGGGAATCCGGTGGTCACCTTCGACGAAGAGAGCCACAGGATCGACTGCCAGTGCGGCGTGCCGCCATCGCGCTCGATTACGTCATTGAAGTGGATTGCCTGGCTCAGGTCCTGATAGTCGCCTCCTACGTACTTGGAAAGCCGCTGCAGGAAGGCAGCCATGTCCTGGCGCTTGACGGTTTCCCCGCCACGGAACTCGAACGTGCCGTCCTTCATGTCCCAGCCCTTTGAAATGCCCGTGTAGGCAAGCCACAGGATGTCCTCATAGTGCGGCGTGCCACCTTTGCCGTTCTCGTCGGGCGGGAAAACATCGCGGAAGGGATTCTTGTAGTCTTCAGGCAGGCTGACGTCGACGCCCTCGCTCTTTGCCAGACGCCGCAGGAAGGCGGCCATGTCCTGGCGTACCACGGGGGCAGTGCCACGGAATTCGTAGGTACCGGAATCCGTGTTCTTCCAGCCGGTGGAAATGCCGTTTTCAGCCAGCCACAGGATGTCGTTATAGTGCGAGGTGCGCTTGCTCTCGTCGGGGTTGGTGCTATCCACATCGGTGAAGATGATTGGCTCGGCCGGTATTTCCTCTGCCTGCGTGGCCCTGAAGATGCGCCCGTCCTGCTCGCCCCAAGCCGACGCAATGGCATAGATCTTGCCCTCGTAGATTGCAGCGGTCGTCTGTATGGGCCTGGTGGCGGCCAGATGCTTTTCGTACGGCTTGAACGCGGTCTCGCCATAGGGAAGCATCCAGGTGTCGGCCGTCTTGTTGACGTCGGTGTGACCCACAAGATAGAGCGCGTCGTCGCCAACAAGAAGCGTCACGTTGTACTCGGAATTCTGATCGGCGAAGCTAACGGATTCGGTGTTGGCGTCAAGTCCTGCCGTGGCCCTGTCCTCCTTGAGCGCTTTGGGGATGGTCACGGTGGTAGTGGTGGCCTCTCCGTCGAGCACGGTGATCAGCTCGGCTGATCCGTTGGACAGCTCGAGGTTGTCGATGAGGTAGGTGGTGTCGCCATTCACGGCCACGCAGGGCGTGCCCAGCCCGCGATTGAGCTTTACCAGTGTGTTGCCGCGTCCGCTTGTGGGGTTATAGGTATAGATGGCTGCGTTGCGCCTGCTTTCGGGGGTTCCCTCCGTCTCGCCTGCGTCCAGCACCTTGAGACCCTCCAAGTCGGCAAAGAGCACCATGTCGGCCCAGATATCCAGGCCCGTCGTGTTGTGCTCGGCCCATTCGCCGGTAGCCGGATCGTAGGAGTATACGGCCGTCTCGCCCGTCGGATCCACGAAGGGTATGCCGTCGACCACCGTGCCCTTGCCGCCCATCACCCAAAGCTTGCCGTCGTAAGCACAGGCGCTCACGTTGGCCAAGACACTGGGAAGCTGGGTGGACTTGCTGGCGATCCATCTCTCGGATGCCAGATTGAAGACGTTTACCGGCTGGTATGCCAGCGAGAGGTAGCTGTTGTTGGTTCTGACGGTGCCCCAGCACGTGAGGTAGTAGAGCATTCCGTTCAGCTCGACAAGCTTGCCGTACGATTCGGTGTCGCCCATGCTGTCGTACTCGAAGGGGTCATCGCCTGTCGAGGTGTCGAAGCGCAGCGTCTGCTCGTACAGGGGGAAGCTCGGCGTGACCGGCGGCACGTCTACAACGGTGCCTTCCACGTCGTTCGCCATGTCTATGATGCCGCCCGTGTAGGTGATGTTGGCCATCTGATCGGTCTTGGTGACCGAGGCGCGTACGCGCGCGGCGAGCTGGGCGCCGTTGTCGGTGGGGTGCTTGGCAGCGTAGACGGCGGTGCAGCCGGCCACCACCGGGGTTGCCATGGAGGTGCCGTCCATGATGCCGTAGGGCACGCTGGAGGTGCCGATGCCGATGGAGTCGATTGCCAAGTTGCCGGTATCGGCTGCCGTGATGATGTTCAGAACCAGCGTGACCTTCTTGTCTGCGGTGATGGTGACGCCACCGAAGTCGGCGCACACGTCAGACCAGCCACCGGTGGAGCTGTCGTCGTTGCGCTTGATGGTGAGGTTGGCCCCGCTTTCGCTGTTGTAGTCTTGGATGCTCGCCATCTTGACGCTGTTGCCCTTGCCCGAGAAGGCGATGGCGAACTGCAGGTTCGATCCATTGAGCAGCTGGTCAAAGCAACTGCTCACGTCAAGCGTCAGCAGGAAGTGTGCGACGTTGCCGTCATCCGTTGCATTGCACAGGGAGGCATCCACGGGGACAAGCGTAGCGTGTTCGCCCGCGAAGCGCGGCTGGTTGCCGCTGGTAAGGGGGCACTCCGGCTCGGCTTTCTTTGAGTCATCGGAGTTTATCTGCACGAGATCGAAGTTGAACGAACTGCCCTCGAAGCCCTCATACAGGAGCGAATTGCTCGTTCCCACGGCCGCGTCAGGGAAGTAGGCGGCGGAGTCTGTCGTCAGCGTAGAGAGAATGCTCGTGCCCGGTGCGCCCAGGGTTACGGTCTCGGGACCCCAGTTGGAGAAGGTCGAAAGGTTGCCGGCGGTGTCGATGGAGGCTACCGCCAAGGCATAGGGGTTCTGACGCAACGTGCTGGTGAAGCGCACGATGGAGTCGTTGCAGGTAGCATCATTGCCAGCCGAGAAGACGGAGACGGTGCCATGCTCGGATCCCACGGCGCGCACGGCAGCGTCCATGGCGCGTGAGGCTTGCGCGGTACCGATGCTGAGCGAGCACACGCGAATCTTGTCGGCGTCGTTGGCGCAGTTCTTGTTGAACTTGTCCACGAATGCGAAGCCGCGTAGAAGTGAGTCGTACTTGATCCAGCCCTTGCCCGGTACGGCGTCGCTGACCTGGATGGAAACGATGCGTGCCTTGGAGGCTGCACCGCTGACGCCCTTTCCGTCCCACTCTGCACCAATGATGCCGGCGCAGTGGGTGGCATGGTTGTCAACGCGGAAGTCGCTGGCAGCTTGGCCACCGTCGTTGGTGGCGTTGTAGCCCCACTCGCCGCATCCGAGGCTGTTCATCTCGTCTGCGGAGAAGTGGTACACGACATTGGCAAGGTCGGGATTGGTGTAGTCAACAAGGCTGTCGAAGACGGCTACGCGCACCTCTTGGTCCATGTTCGAACCCGTTGCGCCAAAGTTGGGGACGTTGGCGGAGTGGCTGGGGTCCTGGTCTGCCATGGAACTCGTGCGAACGGTGGTGTTGTTGGTATGCGACCACTGCAGCGGCGTGAGGTCGGCGACGGTTGAGTCTGCTGCGGGAACGAGGGCCTGGTCGCTGTTGGCGCCTGTGGTATAGGTCTCAGCTTCGTCGGTGGGCTGCTCGGGAGCCTCTTCCTCTACGGGCACTTCGTCCTCTACAGCCACTTCGGCCGACGGATCCTCTGCCTCGAGGGGCTCGGCCTCCTCGTCGGTGGTCTCTGTCAGGTAGTTAGGCTCGGCGAAGACCACACGGTCGTTTTCCGCGAGCGCGTAGAGCAGCTCCTCAGTGCTCATGCTGTCGGAGGTGATTACCGCAAGGGTTACGCCCTCCTGCTCTGCCTGCGCCACCAGCTGCCCCGGCGTTGCCGCATCTGCATTTGCCAGCACGTCGGCGCCGTCAACGTCCATGAGCGCTTCCACGTTGCCGGGAAGCTCGTCCTGCGCGATAAGACCAGAGGTGTCACCAGCGCCAACGAGGCCTACGAGCGCCTCACCCTCGGCATACTCACCTGCGGCCAGCAGGGTTGGGATGTCATCGGACCAGCTCGCTTCCGCGGCTGGAGACTCCTGCGCCATGGCTGGGCAGGGCGTTCCCGCCAATACCAGTGCGAAGGAGAGGAATAGTGAGAGTATGCGAGGGGGTTTGCGCGTGGACATAGGCCGTCCTTTCCTGCGGGGTAGACCGACGCCCGCCGCTCGCGTGACGGGCAGTCACACGGGTTCATTTTATGTTAGGCAAGCAGCTAAAGTGCACGTAAATTGGTCAAAGAGGATGGGAATCGGGGACGGTCCTCGTTTCTCACGCGTGTGAATCGGGGACGGTCCTCGGGCGCGGGGCGTGTGGCCCTACGCTCATTCGCGGGATGGGCGCTCGTCGCGCAGGCGCGTCAGGGCGGCGAACTCGCGCCCTGCGGGCGCTCAGACAGCGCCGCCCTC
>CACXFC010000140.1 GCA_902766835.1 uncultured Coriobacteriaceae bacterium
ATGTCGCAAAACGTTTGCTTGTCGCAAATTGGTTGGGACCCCCTACCTGTTTGCGACACCAGCCCGCAGCGACACCAGCCCGCAGCGACACCCGCCCTTTAGAAGCAGGTGAACAGGATGAGCGAGCAGATCTCGATGGCCACGGCGGGCGGGTCGATGTGCGTGCCGCAGTCCTCGTTGAAGTAGCGCGCAAACAGCAGGTAGATGAGGTTGGCAATCATGCCGAAGACAATGGAGAGCACTACGTTCGCCCCCGTCGCCGCCATGGCATAAGCCACCACCAGCGTCTCGTGGTGCGTGGTGGGGTAGGTGCGGCGCTTGGCGTCGAAGCCCGAGAGCAGAATAAGCGCTGCCGAGATGTTGAACACGATGTTGTAGAACGCAGGGTCCATCTGCTCTAGCACGAGCGCGGTGAGTCCGCAGATGCCTAGGGCATTGACGAACTGGAACGCCCAATACCGCGGGCCCTCTTTCTTATAGTAGGCGGTGGCATTGGGGTTGACCCAGCGACCATTGCCCAAAAGCAGGCGCGTGAGCACTCCCACAAGGATCACCGAGAACGAGCCCTGGTCAGCAGGCAGGCCAATGCCACGCGCAAACGCAAACACCAGGTAGCCAATCACGCCACCGAGGCCACCCATCAGCGAGACGATGGGATCATGGGTGAACAGCAGGCTGTGGTTAATGTCCCAGCCCTCGATGTCGTAATGCTTGGCCGCATAGGCGGTTGACACCGATGCCGCATTGAAGATGATGGCCGGCAAAAAGACGGTGTTCATCAGCGTCTCGGTAAGAAACTCGCTCTGGATGCCCACGGCTTGCAGGGCGTAGATGAACAGGCCTACGAATCCGGTGACGATAAAGGTTTGCGTGCCGCCGAAGATGCAGCCGACGATGCCGATGAAGAAGGCGAGCAATGCGGTTGATGCGCTGAACATGGGGTCCCTCCGTCCCTTGGGTATCTCCTAACTGTATGGGAAAACCTGCGGGCATATGCGCAGGAGTCATTCGCGGTTCGGTAAGCAGTTACGTTGCGGCAGTATATTGCGGAGCGGATACTATACTCGTAAGGCTCTTATCTCCCTTGATTGGAATTGACAGGCCCCTGTGGTGTGGGGCAATTGGGTTGTTGAAGGATGGTTGGGTATGCGCCTCTTTAGATGGAATGGAATGCTGGCCGATGCCGGCCACCTTCCTCGCATGTTGGTGGGGCTGGTGGCAGTCGTCCTTGCCACGTCGTTTACGTTCATGGAGCTGGGCTTTGCGGGAATCCCCCTGCCGGGTGGGCAGACCGCCTACCTTGTGATGCAGCTTTTGCCTGTCGCTGGCGCCGCCCTGCTTCTGGGCACGCTCGGAGGCGCGATTAATGGCCTGGTAACGGGCGCCATCATGTACCTGCACTCCCTTGTCATGCCGCTCAACCTGCACGAGCTTGCACTGATCACACCACTCTCCTCGATTGTCCTTTTGGGCTTCTGCGGGCTGCTCTCGGGTGTGCTCTTCGCCCTGTCTCTGCGCAAGGGTCGCACACCCCTGCGCCATTGCCTTGCCTTGGCCGTCTCTTGCGCGGTCGTGGCATGGGTGTTCAGCATCGCCTTTAGCGCCAACGCCCTGCTACAGATGAACCACGGCCAGGCAGCGGGCCTCTCCGGCGCTGAGTTCGCAGCCGTCTTCGATACCTCAGACGTTTCGGTGTCGGAGCGCTTGGGCGAGTCGGTGCTGCAGGCCTGTGCTGACACGTTGGTTCTGGCGGCATTCATCGTGCTTACCTACCTGCTGATCGAACGGCTCCTGCGCCTCAAGGACGATATCGGCATGCGTGAGGCGTTCAGCCTGGCCATCATCGCCGTCGTCACGCTGGCGTATCTGGTGACGGCCACCTTCAACTTCGTGACCATCACCCTTAGGGAGCGCGACCGCTCCGAGGCATCGGTGCGTAGCGAGGTAAACTACCTCTGCCTGCAGTTGAAGGGCTTGGGGGAGCGAGCTGCGACGTTCAATGGCCTGGCTCAGTCTTCGGGCATGGAGCCTGCCTGGATGACCGATTCCGACCTTGCCGCCTACCGCATGCTCTCCGATCCAGTGGGTGACCTTCTCGAGGGGTACACGATGCAAGAGACAGGCACCGTGGCCATCCTCTCCGACGGAACGATCCTCACCACCGATGACAAGCGCCTGTCGATTGGCGAAAAGGTGAGCGACCTGCTGGGCGCCGACATCGCAGACGCTGTCGAGCGGAGCGTGCAGACCGGCGAGTTGCAGCGCATCCCCTACGAGGGCATCTTGGCCAGCGGGGATGACGGGACCGACCGCTATGGTGGCGCACAGATTGCCTACCTGCTAGCCGGCCGTCAGGGCAACTACACGGTGATGATCATCGAGCCTGCGAGCATGTTCTTCAAGAACCGGCCCGACATGATGCGGCGCGAGGCGGCGCAAAGCCTTGTGCTGCTTCTGGTGGTCTCGGCAATCGTCTGGCATCTGCTGAATTCGATGGTGGCCAAGCGCATCGACGAGGCCAACGAGACGCTGGGGCACATCACGGCGGGCAATCTCGACGAGCGCCTTGCGGTTGGTGGCACGCACGAGTTCAAGACGCTTTCCGCGGGCATCAACCAGACGGTCGATGCGCTGCAAGGCTGGATTGCCGAGGCCGAGATGCGCATGGCCTCGGAGCTGGCGGCGGCCCGCGCCATCCAGGAGTCCACCCTGCCGCGGACCTTCCCGCCCTTCCCCGAGATCAACGAGTTTGACGTGTATGCGTCGATGGACCCGGCCCGCGAGGTGGGTGGCGACTTCTACGACTTCTTCCTCGTGGACGGAGGCGAGGGCACCGAGGCGCGCAAGCTGGGGTTTGTGGTGGCCGACGTGTCGGGCAAGGGCGTGCCGGCCTCGCTGTTCATGATGAAGGCGAAGGCACTCATCCGCGACAACATGGAGAGCGGCATGGGGCTGAGCGACTCGGTGGCCAACGCCAACCGGCAGCTCTGTGAGGGCAACGGCGCCGACATGTTCGTGACCGCCTGGGTGGGCGTGCTCGACTACGAGACTGGCCACATCGACTTCGTCAACGCCGGGCACAACCCGCCGCTTCTGTGCCAGGAAGGCACGTGGGAGTGGCTGCGCAAGCGCTCGGGCATGCCGCTGGGCCTGTTCGATGGCCTCTCGTACAAGGTGTTCTCGTTCGACTGCTATGCGGGTGACAAGCTGCTGCTCTACACCGACGGCGTGACCGAGGCCTTCAATGCGCAGGAGGAGCAGTACGGCGAGGAGCGGCTTGAGGCCGTGGCCAAGGCAAGCACTTCCTTCGCGCCGCGCGAGCTGCTTGAGGCGGTGCGCCAAGACCTGGCTGCCTACGTTGGTGGCGCCGAGCAGAGCGACGACATCACGATCCTGACGCTGGAGGTTGACTCGGTGCCGCATCTGGCGACCTTCGCCTCTCGCTGAGTGCGGGGGTGCCCCTAGCTGGCACGTTGGGACCTGCTGGCCAGCATGCGGCTCATGACCTGCCCAAAGAGTGCCGCGAGAAACTGCTGGAACAGGGTGCCGATGACGGCGGGGAACATGACCTCCGGCCCAAAGTACTGCGAGGCGAGCACGGCACCGGCCGACACGTTGCGGATGCCGCACGAGAACGAGACCGCCACGAAGCGCTCGTCATTGCCACGGCTCAGCACGCGCGCCAATCCCATGCCAATGATGAAGCTGAGCACAGCAAAGACCAGCATGAAGAGCATGATGCCCACCAGGCGCGGCGTGAGGTGGTGCAGGTAGTCGGAGATGCCCGTGGCGTTAGTCGACACGATGACGGGCAGAAGGATGCGCGAGAGCGGCGTGGTTGCGGGCGCCAGGCGCTCCTTGGCCCAGCCGTGCGAGAGCTCGTTGAGGACGGTGGCGGCCACGGCGGGCAGGGCAATCATGAAGAGCATGTCGCCCATCATGCCCAGCGCGTCTACCTCGACGGTTGTTCCCACCAGCACCTGCAGGGTGAGGGGAATGGTGAACGGAGCCAGAAGCGTCGAGGTCAAGAGCGCCGTCAGGCCTAGGGCAAGCTCACCGGAGAACATGCCGATCCACATAACGGTGGAGGCGCCGATGGGCACGGAGTACTCCAGCACCACGCCGGCCACGGTGGGGGAGGCGACGCCGAAGAGCAGGCTTGCCGCGCTGAAGGTGACAAGCGGCATGGCCACGTGAACCATCAGTAGGATGGCCACCAGAATGAGGGGGTTGGCCAGCGCGTTGCGCAAGGAGCGCAGGTCGTTGCCCAGCGAGTTCTGGAAGGTCATGATGGCGAACAGCACGGGAATGAAGGGCTTTATCGGCAGGAGGAGCTGCGGGAACAGCACGCCGAGGGCCACGCCTGCCGGCACGACCACCATCAGGTGCGCGCCAATCCAGCGCCCCAGCGCCAGCCATGCGCCCATGAGCCCCTTGTCTGTTCCGTTTGCCATCAGATTGACTCCTTTCGCAAAGAACTAGTCTACGCCACTGGAGTCATCGTGTGAGGCGGAAGGTATCGCGAGCGGCGCGCGGGGAGCGCGCGCTGGGGGCAATTGGGGGACACGCCCTTTTTTGCCCCGCGGGGCAAAAAAGGGCGTGTCCCCCAATTGCCGGAAGCCGTGGCGTGCCAAAGGGAAGTCTTCCCATTGGCACGATAGGTGCTAGGGTATCGCCCCTTTGAAATGGCCAGCGCGTTTCCCAGGCTAGTACCAGCCGTCTTCCACGATGCGGCCGCCGTTGCGGGCGAGCGACTCCATGATCTTGGCGGCGCCATCGTTCTCGCAGGTGTCCACCACCCAGCGCGCGGCGGCCTTGGCCTCGGCCGAGCCGTTGCCCATGCAGAAGGAGTTGGGAAGCGCGGCCATCATGGTGAGGTCGTTCTGCGAATCGCCCAGATAGACGATCTGATCTGCCGTGATGTGCAGGTGGTCGAGGAGGATGGGCAGCGCCGACACCTTCGACCAGCCCTTTTCCAGCACGTCGAAGGCCATGGGCGCAGGTTGGGGGAAGTCGAGGCCGGGGCAGGCGGCACATATCGTCCGGTGTGCCTCCTCGGCGCTGGTGATGCTGGGGTTGATGACAACGGCGCAGGTGGTGATGTCTTCGTCAGGCAGGTTGGCAAAGATGCCATTGGGGAAGTCTTCGGTAGGGAAGTTGCCCTTCTCGTCCTCGGAGATGCCGATGGCACCAAAGCCCGTCTTGCCGTGGCCCTGCTCGTCGAGGGGCAGGTAGAAGTTGAGGACTGCTCCCGGCAGGGTGGAGACGGCCTGCGCCAGGGCCTCTACCTGGTCGCGGGGTAAAGGACGACGATACACCAGTTTGCCATCGAGGTAGACCAGCTTGCCATTGCCCATGATGCCGGTGGCTATGCAGGCGTCCTGGTGGTGGAAGTAGCGGATGAGGTCGCTGCGCTCGCGCCCGCTGGAGGGGCCGAAGGCGATGCCCGCTTGGCGCAGGGCACTGATGGCGGAAATGGTGCGTGCTGACACCTGATGGTCGCCAAAGGGCAGTAGCGTACCGTCCATGTCGGCAAGGACAAGCTTTATCAAAGACACGGGTCCTCCTGATCGTGCGGTATGCGGGGCCACCTAGCGGGCCATGAAGTCTGCGAGCGCCTCGCTCACGTGGTCTATCAGCACGTTTGCCGTGGCATGCATGGCGGGATCGCAGCGGTGGAAGGTGTAGGACACATCGGCAGCCTCAAGGAGGGGGATGTCGTTGAGCGAGTCGCCAATGCCTCCCGTGAGCGTGGCGCCAAAGTACTCGGCGGCACGGCGCAGTCCCGTTCCCTTCGAGCAGCCAGCCGGCAGGATGTCGATGCTGGCGAGGTTGACGTAAGAGCAGGCAACGTCTCCGTAGAGGGCGTTGACCTCGGCGGCCAGCTGCTCGGCAACCTCAATGGTCTCAGTCTCCATGCCCATGCCCTGGGTGGGGCCAGGCAGCTCGTCGAAGGTGGCCACGTATTGAATGGGCCACTCGAGGTTGGGCGTGCCGCCAATCATCCAGTAGTCGTCTTGCGCACAGACCAGCGGGACGCCGTTGGCTGCGTAGCGCCCGTAGCGGTCGTAAAGCTCGCGGACCACCTCGCGCGGAATCTCCCGCTGGTAGATGGGGTTGAGGTCGCGGTCGAAGACGGTGCCTCCCGTGAGGGCAATGTAGAAGTCGAAGGGAATGATTCCCTCGGTTTGCGTGGTAAGCGCACAGACGGGACGTCCGGTGCAGGCGCCAAACAGGCCGCCTTCCTCCTGAAACGCACGAATGGCTTCCAGGTCTGCCGTGCGTATGGGCTCGTCGGTGCCGTGGAAGTACAGGGTGCCGTCAAAGTCGCTGGCAAAGAGCTTGGTCATGCGTTCCTCCGTTATGCGCGCTGCAACATGCCTATGGTAGGCGCAAAGAGCGGCCGGGGCTGTGACGCGACTGGCAAGTACAAGACAATTGCATACGTTCAGTGTGTGAGCTGGGAAATTAAGGGCCGCGCCCCCTTCCGCACAGGCGGAGTGTGTCAGGGGGACGGGGGTGCTGGCACACTCCGCCGCGCGCTGGGGCAATTAGGGGACACGCCCTTTTTTGCCCCGCGGGGCAAAAAAGGGCGTGTCCCCTAATTGCCCCTCACCTGATGTCTCAGATGAGGGGCAAAGGTCTTTCGCCTTGTATGCGGCCTTAGTTCTCGGGTACCAGCAGTGAGATGATGAACATCACTACGGCAATGGGGATGATTGCACGTGCGGCAAAGGCCAAACCACCGATGACTGCCATGACAATCCACAGCGGCAGGAGCAGCACGCCAAACACCATGCGCATGGTCCAGCCAATCATACGGAAGACCAGGCCCATTACCCACATCACGGCAGGAATGATCGCGAAGGCAGCAAAGGCAAGTACTGCAAGGGTGAGCATGATAACTCTCTTTCCTAGATGCTCGTGCGCAGGCCCCGTGCCCGCGCGCTTGAATATAGGTATACCCGAGGGTGATTAACCGAAGATTGAGCCAAGATTAATTCTTGGCGGGCTGCCGCGTTTTCCGAAGCCTCCAATGGGCGGCATCTGGCGTAAAGTGGAAGTGCGGAACCTGTTGGATGGGTGAGATGCGCGACTTCTGTCGGGAGGGAGGCGGACCATATGTTGTTCCATGGCTTCCAGAAGTACGGCAAGTGGCCGGAGCGGGACCAGGGCGGTGGCCGGGAGCGCGACGTCCACAACCTCAACCGGATTGCGGACTTTGACCCCGTGAAGCCCAACTATCCGCAAGACCTGAGCGCGCGCCGCGTCATCGAGTTCGTGTACCTGCCGCAGGACGAGGTGCTCATACTGGCGAGCATGGACGGGCAGTATCCCTTCTGGGTCTCGAGGACAGCCATCGGCGACATCGAGACCAATACCGCCATTGCAAACGGCGTCCTCTTCGAGGACTTCTCCACGTTCACCATGCTGTACCCCAAGCTGAACGCACTGATTGAATACCGCTATCGCCGCAGGTTCAACCTTGCGGACGGCAAGATCAATACGCCCTTTGACTATGGCTTCTCGTCTGAGCCGGACCAGATCAAGTACTGGGGGCGGTACATGGCACAGGGTATCGCAAGCCATTACCGGCACATCAAGGAGCTCTGCACGTATCGCGAGCTTGATGGCCAGTACTTGGGCTTTCTCGAAGCCTACCTGGCCCAGCTGAAGACTCAGACGGGCGATGCGGTTGCCGACTACGACGGCAAGCGCGTCCTGATTAAGCTCATCACGGGCGAGGACTATCTCTACGTTTCTGACAACGAGGCCATCCGAGGCACGTACGTGAAGATGCAGCAGGAAATCAGCGAGCTGTACAACGCCTACATGTCCATCGTGCGCTAACGGCAATTAGGGGACACGCCCTTTTTTGCCCCGCGGGGCAAAAAGGGCGTGTCCCCTAATTGCCCGTCGTATGCCAGCGCACGTTACGCCAGCAGGTCTTCCAGCTCCTCGGGCTGGAGCAGGTGCGTCCTGCCGCAGAAGTGGCAGTGCACCTCGGCGGGCTCGCCCTTGGCAATCATGTCGCGCAGCTCCTCCTCGCCCAGCGCCAGCATGGCGCGCGAGGCGCGCTCGGTGTTGCAGCCGCAGTGGAACTCTGCGGGCATGACCTCAAGCTCCTGGTAGTCGAGATCGCGCAGGATGTGGGTGAGGATGCCGGTAGGGCTCATGCCGCGCTCGAGCATGTCGGTCACGGAGGTGACGTCGGCTAGATTGCGCTCCAGCTCGTCGATGAGGAAGGGCTCGTAGCCGGGCATGAGCTGCACGATGAAGCCGCCGGCCTGCCGAATGCTGGTGTCGGTGTCCACGAGCACGCCCACGCCCACCGAGGTGGGAATCTGGTCGCTCAGCTGGAAGTGAGCGGCAAGGTCGTCGCCAATCTCGCCGCTCACCAGCTCGGTCTGGCTGGAGTAGGGCATGACGCCCGGGGTGTCGCGAATCACGGTGAGCGTGCCCTGGCCAAGGCCGGAGCCCACGTCGAGCTTGCCCTTCTCGTTGAGGGGCAGCCACACGTTGGGGTGGTTGGCGAAGCCCTTCACCTGGCCCTGGTTGTTGGCCGTGACGGTAAGCCCGCCGATGGGGCCGTCGCCGCGCACCTCGAGCGTAATCAGCTCGTCGGGGCTCTTGAAGAGCGCGCCCATCATCAAACCGCCCATCATGAGGCGTCCCAGCGCGGCGCTTACCAGCGGACTTGTGTTGTGGTTGGCGTGCGCCGTCTGCACGGTCTGGCGCGCCGTGAGGGCGATGGCACGAATCATGCCGTCGGCTGCCGTGCCGCGGACCATGTGATCGCCCTGGCGCAGCTTTGCGTCGGCGAAGCTTATGACGTCGGACATATGCGTTCTTAAGCGGTCTCGTTGCGCACGAAGAAGTCGTGCGCGTTGGCGAAGAACATGCGCTCTGCCAGGGCTTGGCCGAAGCGCTCTGCAATGCGGTCGTGGAAGGCGGGGACCTTTTCGCAAGCGTCCAGCCAGTCAGGCGTCTCGGAGCCGTCGAAGTCGCTACCAAGGGCAATGACGTCCTCCCCGCCAAGGTCGAGGAAGTGCTCCACATGGGCGGCCAGCTCGTCGAAGGTAACCTCGCCGTCGGCTGGCGCGTCGAAGCCGGTCACGCGGTCCGAGATGAAGCCGCGGAAGTAGTTGATGCCCACCACGCCGCCCGCGTCCGCGATGGCGCGGAACTGGTCGTCGGTGAGGTTGCGCGGGTGCCCGCAGACGCTGCGCGCATTGGAGTGGCTGGCCGCGAAGGGGCGCCGTGCCGCGCGGGCCACGTCCCAGAAGCTCTCGTCGTTGAGGTGGCTGACGTCGGCCACAATGCGGCGGTCCTCCAGTGCGCGCAGGAACTCGTGCCCGTAGCTGGTGAGGCCACCGTGCGCCTGGCTTCCATGCGCGATGGGGTTGGCGGCGTTCCAGGTGAGGGTAATCATCTTGACGCCGTCGGCGGCGGCCTCGTCCACCAGCTCGAGGTTGGTGAGCGGAAGCCCGTTCTCTATGGTCAGCAGGGCTGCCACCTTGCCCTCGTCCAAGGTTGCCTCAACGAGGCGCGCGTCGCGCACCTGTGCCACGGGCCCCTCGGGGGAGGTGTGGGCAAAGAACCAGTCGCGCGCGTGGCGGTAGAACTCCAGCGCACCCATGCCGAAGGGCGCCAGGTCATCGGGGACCCAGATGGCATAGCACTGGCACCAGGGGCAGCTCATGCGGTCGGCGGCCAGCTGGATGCTGTTGTGTACGAGGTTTCCGCCGCGGGCACCTTGCACATATTCGGAAAACGCGCCGTAGTCGGCAAAGGCAAGCGAATCGATGGTGTCGCAATGCAGGTCGAAGATGCGCATGCGGGCTTCCTCCCTGAAGTCTTTAGAATGTACGGTATGCATCCTACGCCATCGGGAGTTGTCATGAGCGAACATCCTGCCATCAAACTCATACTTTCAGACATTGACGGAACCATGCTGCCGTATGGCCAGCGTGTGGTGTCGCCGCGCGTGATAGCGGCGTTCCATACGGCCATGGACGCGGGCATCCACGTGGGCCCGGCAAGCGGGCGCGGAATCTCGCACGTGGTGCCGAGTTTTGGTGGCGACGACGCCTGCGTGGCAACGGCGCTGGGAACCAATGGCATGCAGGTGTACCTGGATGGCGAGCTGATTCACGAGGAGCACCTGGACCACGGTGCCCTGGAGCACGTGCTTGAGGTTATTCACGGAAGGCCCGGCGTGGGAGCCATCGTCTTCGACGGCGGGACGCCGCTGCTGGTTGAGGGTACGCGCGAGGATCTGGCCGAGAGCTTTCCGGTGTATGCCGAGCAGGCGGTAGACCATGTGGGGCTTCCCAGCTTTCCCATCATCAAGCTCAACGTGTTCAACGCGGGCGGGATTGGCCTGACGCGCGAGCTGCTCGACCTGCTGGTGCGCGAGGTTCCCGAGCTTGACTTCAACCTGCCCATGGCTGGGTTCTTGAACCTGACCCCTCCCGGCTACAGCAAGGCCTCGGGCATCGACATTCTCTGCGAGGCGCTGGGCATTGGCATCGACCAGGTAGTGACCTTCGGCGACGGCGGCAACGACATAGAGATGATTGCGCACGTGCCCAACGGCGTGGCTGTGGCAGGCGCGGTTGAGGAAGTGGCTGCCGCGGCACGCTGGCATATTGGCCGCTGCGAGGACGAAGCCGTGCCCGCAGCCATCGAGGCCCTAGCAGCAGGGGAGTGGCCCTTCACCTCATAGATGTGAATCGGGGACGGTCCTCGTTTCTCATGCGCGTGCACCGGGGACGGACCTCGGGCACGGGGCGCGTGGCCCGCCGCTCATTCGCGGGATGGGCGCTCGTCGCGCAGGCGCGTCAGGGCGGCGAACTCGCGCCCTGCGGGCGCTCAGACAGCGCCGCCCTC
>CACXFC010000141.1 GCA_902766835.1 uncultured Coriobacteriaceae bacterium
CCACCAACCTGGTGGTTGCCGGCAAGATTGCTGTCGTGGCCGGTTACGGCTGGTGCGGCAAGGGCGTTGCCATGCGTGCCAAGGGCCTGGGCGCGCGCGTCATCGTCACCGAGATCGACCCGGTCAAGGCCATCGAGGCCATCATGGACGGCTTCGATGTCATGCCCATGAACGAGGCCGCCAAGCTGGGCGACTTCTTCATCACGGTCACCGGCTGCGAGAAGGTCATCGACGAGGAGGACTTCCTCCAGATGAAGGATGGCGCCATCTGCTGCAACGCTGGCCACTTCGACTGCGAGGTCGACATGGCTTGGCTGCGCGCCAACGCCCAGGAGACAGCCGACATGCGCGAGAACATCGTGGGCTACAAGCTGTCCAACGGCAACTGGATCTACGTGCTTGGCGAGGGTCGCCTCGTGAACCTTGCCTGTGGCGACGGTCATCCCGCCGAGATCATGGACATGTCCTTTGCCATCCAGGCGCTCTCTGCCAAGTATCTGGTGGAGCACAAGGGCCAGCTGAGCGAGATGCTCATGGACGTGCCCACCGAGGTTGACTACGACGTGGCCCACAAGAAGCTCGCCTTCATGGGCAAGGCCATCGACGTGCTCACCCCCGAGCAGGAGAAGTACCTCTTCGAGAGCGGCATCTAAGCCAGTAAGGGAAACCAAGGAACCCGCCTGACAGGTGAGTCAAGCGGGGCCTAGCGACAAGTAAGGGACACGCCCTTTTTTGCCCCGCGGGGCAAAAAAGGGCGTGTCCCTTACTTGTCGCTCGTATGCGACCTCTCGCCAGCTACCTCTGCCCGGAGGAGCAGGATGCAGTTGACGGCAGCAAAGATGACGTTGGCGTACCTCCCTCCGTACACCTCTACGCGCCGTCCGTCCCGATACGCCAGAACAAGCTGGTTCTTCCCGGCCCCTTTCCCAACAAAGAGCAGGTCATCGTAACAGATTGGCTGTATCAGTTCCGAAGGTTTCTCCAAATCACGGTCGAAGTCGTCAGCGGCAAAGCAATCCTGGGCAAACAGTATGCCCTCTTTTCCCGACTGGATCGTCGTCTCGTCCATGATGTAGACGACGTCGCTGAGCGAAAGCCCCGGCGCATACCGGTAGAACGCCCCGAAGAACGTCTCGGCGCTTGCGGTATGTTGGGTCTTCCACTCGGGAGCCTTCTGGCCAAAGAGGAGATGCTTGGAAATCGTGTCAAGCACAGACTTCACGAGGTAGTACGACGAGCTGTATGCCTCGGCATTATGGGGAAGCCGCTCGAAGTAGTACCTGAGCGTCTCCACTTCCTCCTCCGTCATGAGACTGTCTTCGGAAAGTGTGGCCAGTTGGCTACTACAGCTAAGGTCGAGACCCTCCTCGGGCATCACCCGCTTGTCGTAAGCCGCGCTCTCTATCTCTTTCAGGAACTCGACGATGTCATAGGCGCAGTCATAGCCGGCGTCAACACGGGATGGCAGGCTCAACCAAAACGGTATCAGGTCTACTGCCACCTTGCTTATTCCCGACTCCTGCGCCTCCAAGGTCAGGATCAGGTTGAGGCAATTGACAAAGTGACCCTTTGGAATGGGCGCGAGGTCGGTGTGCTCGGATTTGTAGATAGAGCTGAAGATGGACTTCAGGAAGCCTACTATGTCCTTGATCTTCACCCCTTCCATTACCTCGACCTTCATCTCCACGCCACTGTCGTCGAAGCCGCCGGCATCCAGCGACACATCGACATCGGAGATTGAGCCGAAAGACTGCGCAAGGGGCATGGGGGCCTTGGGAAGCGCCCACAAACCGTGCACCTCGTCGACCTCAAGGATGGGTATGTCGCGCTTCTTGCCCACGCAGAACGTCTTGGTGGCAACAAACGAGTTCTTATAGATTGAGGCGAGCTGGTCGCGCACTTCCATGTGTCGCTTGAGCTGGGCAACGTTCATGTAGTCAAGCTGTTCGTGCGAGAGTGACTGCATGGCGCTCTTCAGGCAGTCGGTGCACAGGTACAGCGCCTCGTCCTTCGCATCGTGGTAAAACTTGTAGCTGCCCGCTTTCGTCCCGCACAGCACGCACGATGGGGACTCTTCCTGCTCCTCAATGCTGGTCAAGTTCTCCTGGTCCATGGCACTACCTCTCGAAAGAAACGGTCCAGCTGCCGCCAAATCCAATGCCGTACTTCTCGACGATACTCGCCTGGTTCATGGTGAACGAGACGTTCATGAGCTCGTTGGTATAGGCCAACAGCTCACCTTTGCCCACTTCGCCGAAGGTGCGGCACAGAGGCATCTTCTCATCAAGCACAAGCTCGCCGGCATGGCAAACCACCACGCGAAGCATATCTCCATAGGAGATGCCCGCCTTGGTGAGGAGCTCCTGGGGGATGTTGGTCCAGGCGTTGCCGAAGTTGGGGTCGATGATGTCAACGATGCCGGTGATGCGCCCGTCGTCCTCAAGGGTGGGCTCGGCCATGGGAAGGCAGACGATCTCGTCCACGGGATAGGTCGGGCCAACCTCCTCCCACGTGATGATGCCGCTGGCCAGGCGGGCCGCCGCATAGCCGAAGAGGTCGCGCCCGTGGAAGACGCTGGTTCCGCGGGTGTTGGGGTTGCGGTTGACGGTCTCGTCTATCTCGCGCACCTCGGTGATGCCGATGTGGCGCGCCAGATGCGTGAGGGCGCCATTGTCGGGAGTCACCACGATGTGGCCGCTTGCCGTCTTTGCCATGCAAGCGCGCCGCGGGGTGCCCACGCCCGGGTCCACCACGCTCACATAGATGGTGCCCTCCGGCCAGAACGGCAGGCTCTGGTAGAGGCGATAACTCGCGCTCCATGCGTCATAGCGGGGTATGTAGTGGGTGCCGTCGAAGATTTCAAGCTCGCGGTCGACGCTCTTGACCACGCCATACATCGAGCTCACGGCGCCCTCGGCATAGGTGAAGTCGGTCTGGAACACCAAGATGGGCTTGTCGTACCTGCTCATGAGGGCTCCTATTCGCTGTCGGGGTCTGGGGCGCGGCGCAGGCTCAGCTTCCAATTGGTGCCCGTGCCAATCCCGTAGGCGCGGGCGAAGCTGCCTTGGTTGATGGCCACCGCCATGCAGTCGAGGCTGTTCACGTACACCAGCGGCTCGCCCACGTACACGTCCGCGAAGCTGCGGGCATAGGTGAGGAGGTTCTTGTACACCGTGCGCGTTCCGTCCTCGATGGAAACCTCCACCTTCTGCCCGCGCTCCACACCAAGCTGGCTGAACTGCGTGCGCGAGATGTTGGTCCAGAGGCTGCCGAAGCGCACGTCAAGCACGTCGATCGTGCCGCTCACGCGCTCGCCGTCGAAGGCGGGCTCCACCACCGGCAGCTCCACGATGCTCTCGACGTCAATCTGCGGCCCCACGCCGGCATAGTCGATGACGCCAGAGGCCAGGCGGGCGCCCGTGTAGACGAACACGTCACGCCCGTGGAAGGTGTAGCTCTCCCCCGACCCCGCCAGACGGTTGACCGTCTCGTCTATCTCGCGGGCCTCGACGATTCCCATCATCCGCTTCACATGGGTGAGCGTGCCGTTGTCCGGCGTGACCACGTAACGGCCCCCTTTGGTGCGCACCACGATGCTGCGGCGCTCGGAGCCCACGCCTGGGTCGACCACGCTGACGAAGACCGTCCCCTCGGGCCAGTAGGCGATGGTCTGGATGAGGCGGTACGACGCCTCCCAGATGTCGTACTGGGGGATCTCGTGCGTAAGGTCGCAGATGCGCAGCTCGGGCGAAACGCCCACCGCCACTCCGTACATGGCGCTTACCGCACCGTCAGCCGTGCCAAAGTCGGATTGAAGTACCAGTGCATTGCTCATAACAGCCCCATAACTAGCAGGAGTTTGTCTTCGCAACTATCCCACGAGTTCCCCTCTCTGGCAACTCTCGCCCACCAGAATCGGGGACGGTCCTCGTTTCTCATCCGCGTGAATCGGGGACGGTCCTAGTTTCACATCCGCGTGAATCGGGGACGGTCCTAGTTTCACATCCGTGTGAAATTAAAGGGCGCGTCCCTTAATCTCGTCCACCGGGAGGGAGACGGGCCTCGGGCGCGGGGCGCGTGGCCCAGAGCGAATTCCGCGGGATGCGAGGAGCGCAGGCGCGGCGGGAGGGCGGCGCTGTCCGAGCGCCCGAAGGGCGCGAGTTCGCCGCCCTGCCG
>CACXFC010000142.1 GCA_902766835.1 uncultured Coriobacteriaceae bacterium
CAGAGGATCCCCTCTCGCTCCTCCTTGGTATACATGGGACTCCTTCCTGGACCAATGCGAGGTCCGAGAATTTGTCCGTGGTCCCGACTGTCCCGGTTGGGACGGATGCCTCCGGCGGGGGTGTCCCGGCGCGTTTCATCTGCTACAGTGTCTCGGTCATCAGTTTGTACGAAAGGCCTGTTCATGCTCGCAGCGCTTCTCTCTCTGCTTGTCGTCCTGCTCTTCATCCGGCTTGCCGTCTACGCCATTAGGCAATTCCTGGTCTGGCTCAGGGGTGGCAAAGAGATCGAATGGCTTGTGCGCGGCAATTACGTAGACACCGAGTATGCCGAAGGACTGCGCGAATACATCAGGCAGACCGAACGCACTGAGTTCGTCGAACAGGTGGAGGGCGAGGTTGAGGGAAAGCGCCCGCGCCTCACGCACGACCAGCGTAAGGCACTGAGAAAAGCCCACATCCGCGCACGTGACGAGTACCTCGACAGAGTAGAGATCAACTGGTACCAGATTGCGATCATCTTCCTTGTGGGTAGCTTTCTGGGACTCATCATCGAAGAGGTCTGGATGTATATCACAGCGGGCCTCACCGAGAGCCGCGTTGGCCTGGTTTGGGGACCCTACTCCCCCATCTACGGGTTCGGCGCCTCGTTCCTCACCATCTTCTGCTGGATGCTGCGCAAGAGGGGTGCCTCAAAGCTGGCGGTGTTTCTCGTTGCCATGCTCGTGGGCGGCGTGCTCGAGCAAGTTACCGGCTGGGGCATGGAGACCTTCCTCGGCGTCGTGTCGTGGGACTACACGAACGTCCCACTCGCCATTACCAAGTTCGTGGCGGTTCCCTTCCTGTTCTTCTGGGGTGCGCTGGGGCTCATTTGGAGCGAGTACATCATGCCCGAGCTCATCTTTCTCATCGGCATGCCCACCACAGTCCGCCAAGTTACATTTGTGTCGTTGGTGGCGCTGTACTTGGTTGCCGATATCGGCATGACCGTGGCCTGCTTCAGCCGCATGGCCGCGCGTGACGCAGGCATCCCTCCTCAGACCCCGTTCCAGGAGTGGGTGGACACCCACTACACCGACCAGTTCATTGCCGCGCGCTTCCAGAACATGGCTTTCAACAACAAGTAGCTCCCGGTGCACCTCTTGCCTTTCCCGGGAACAATGGTTTTAGGGGCTCGATACTCAACCCTGTTACCTAAAACTCGGGTGAGTTTTTCCAAAACGTGGGAAAACGCAAACGCTCGACCGAGTTTTAGGTAACCCGTGTTTCTATTGGGGGCTTCCATCGTGCATCTACCGCGTTGACCGCGCCCCCATCCCTCTAGCCAAGGGTGTCAAGCCCCTACTTTGCGCCTGCGCATAGTACCATCGATACAAAACATCCTGCCTATCATCACCAACAGGGAGGGACCGTGGTCGAGTCATTTGTCGAAAGCCTGTACAAGAGTGCTGTAGTGGACAACATGCAGCTCTACCGGCAGTTCTTTGCGGATGACCAAAGCGACGAGGGGACCATAGAGTACTGGAGGCAGGCTAGGGCGCTCTATCATAGGCTTGATGCCAAAGACAAGGAGACCCTGTTCGCTATCATCGAGAGTACCATTGTCGATTCCGTCTCAACGGTGCTTGGCATGCTTGACGGAAGCACCGCAGGCAGCGTGGTTGACGTGCAGGTTATGTTGGACGGAAAGGCACGTGAGGGCGAATTGCAGGATGCGTTTCTCGCCCATGTCGAAGAGTTAGGCGCCTAAGCGCGAGCGATTGCTGCAAGGAGGGGTCATGAAGAAGCTCTGGGAATGGAAGTACCCCGGCAGGCTGTTTCAGGCCATGGTCTCGGAGGACCACGTCCTGCACGGAGACGAGCTGTTCTTCGTCCACATGACAAACGGAAACTACCCAAACGCGGGGGTCTACTGCGTGGATGTGGCAACCGGCGAGGGGCGCACGGTAGTTGAGCTGCACGACTTCCTGCGCAACGTTGGTGCCTCTGACGGGCAGGCGTTCTATTTCACGTCCCTGAGGGGCAATGCCTATTGCGTCACGGGGGACGGGGCAATCCGCTGGACAAGGCAGCTGGGCGAGGCGTCTGGCAGCGCATGCTGGGACGTGGCCCTAGACAATGGCCGCCTGTACATGGCGCAAGACGCGCTGTATTGCCTGGACCCTGCCACCGGAAACACAATCTGGGCCGGCGAGGAGCGCGACGCCAAGAACCGCATCAACGCCCTTCTTGTTGAGGAGACTCATGCCTATTGCGCACGTCAGGGCCATAGCCTGGCGTGCGTCGACAAGGCAGATGGCAAGACGGTCTGGACCTATGACCCCAAGACTTGGTGGAGAAACGTCATTTCGTTTGACGAGCACACCCTGCTGTGCACCGACACGCACGGGCGGCTCCTCTTCATAGACAAAAGTGACGGGCACTTGATCCAACGTGTTGCCACAGAAGGCAAGCTGATGAAGCGACCGGTATTGTGCGAGGGAAACGTGCTGGTTGGCGAGAGCCTGGAGGATTCCAAGGGCCAGCTGACCTGCTATGCGGCAGGTTCCAGCTACACCTTGAAGCCCCTTTTCAAGGTGCCCGTAACCGGAGCGGTAACTGCGGAGCCGGTCGCTTGTGGCAATAGGTTGTTCTTTGGCACCGAGGACGGATCGCTGTATTGCGTTCAGGCGGATACAGGCTCTGAGCTTGAGAAAAAGCGGAAGGTCAAGGGGGCGTGCCGAGGAATCGTTCCCCGTGGTGATACGATTATCGCCTTGTCAGACAAGGGTCCGGTAACGGCATTTTCAACAGGCATGTAGGTTGCGCGCGGCGCGTTTGCCAGTCAGGTGGTAGGCGGTATGGAAACAGCTAAGGACAGGCTTAGGCTACTATTGGGCGACGAGCGGCTGCGGCAACTCGATGAGTCGTGCGTCATGGTCTTGGGTCTGGGCGGCGTGGGCTCGAGCTGCGCCGAGGCACTTGCCCGTGGCGGCGTGGGCTCACTCGTGCTGGTTGACCGCGACGTGGTGGCACCGAGCAACATCAACCGCCAGGCGCTTGCCTTCCACAGCACGCTCGGCCGCCCCAAAGCGGAGGTCATGGCCCAGATGGTGTCCGACATCAATCCGGAATGCAAGGTCTGTGCACTTCAGGCCTTCATCGACAAGGACCAAGTGGCCGAACAGCTGGGCGCGCTCCCTCGGCCCAGCTATGTGGTTGACGCCATCGACACCGTATCGCAGAAGCTTGCCATTGCCGCGTGGTGTCAGGAGCAGGGAATTCCCGAGGTGAGCGCCATGGGAGGGGCCAACAAGCTCGATCCCACCAGGTTGCGCTTCGCCCCCATCGAGAAGACCGTGGTAGACCCACTGGCGCGCATCGTGCGCAAAGAATGCCGCAAGCGGGGCATTCGCGGGCTGGTGTGCCTGTACTCCGACGAGCAACCACTGGAGGCAGAGGGCAAACGCGACGTCATCGACGAGCATGGCTTCGTGCGCGAGGGTGCCTCGATTCTGGGCACCATGAGCTACCTGCCACCCATCATGGGCCAGATGCTAGCCAGCTACGTGATTCGCGACCTGACGGGACTCCTATGATAAAGACCGTTTGCATCGTAAGCCTCTCGAGCGGCGTGGCCGGCGAGCCCTTCGTTAGCCACGAGGTGAAGCTGGGAATCGAGCGTCTCCGCGCGTACGGCCTTGACGTGCGCTTTGCGCCTCACGCCCTTAGGGGGATGGAGTATCTGGGCGCTCACCCCGAGGCGCGCGCCGCCGACCTCCTGCAGGCATTTCGCAATCCAGCGGTGGACATGATCCTTTGCGCCATTGGCGGTGACGACACCTACCGGCTGCTCCCCTATCTCTTCGAGCACGGCGAGCTTGCCGAAGCCGTGTCGGGCAAGATGTTCCTGGGGTTCTCCGACACCACCATCAATCACCTCATGCTGCGCAAAGTGGGGCTTCGCACCTTCTATGGCCAGGCGTTCCTCCCCGATGTCTGCGAGCTGGGGCCCATGATGCTCCCCTACACCCGCCGCCATTTCGAAGAGCTGCTGGCAACAGGCGGAATTGGATCCATCGTGCCAAGCGACACGTGGTACGAAAGCAGAACCGACTTTGGGCCCGACCAGCTGGGCGCCTGCCTGCGCGCGCATCCTGACCGGGGCTTTAGGCTCGTTCAGGGGCCTCCGGTCTTTTCCGGCAAGATTCTGGGCGGGTGCATCGACACGTTCTACGACATGTTTGACGGCACGCGCTATGCAGACATGCCCGAGCTCTGCCAGCGCTACGGTCTCTTCCCCACCGCCGATGAGTGGCGCGGGCACATTTTGCTTCTTGAGACCAGCGAGGAGCTCATGGCTCCTGACACCTACCGCAAGGCGCTCGGCTTCCTCCGCGATGCTGGGGTGTTTAAGGCGGTCTCGGGCGTCCTGGTGGGCAAGCCCATGGATGAGCGCTATCAGGCGGAATACGAGCGTGCGCTCGTCGAGGTCGCTGCAGACCCCTCGCTGCCCATAGTGAGCAACGTCAACGTCGGCCATGCCTTGCCGCGCTGCATCATCCCCTTGGAGGTCGACGCCCAGGTAGACGCCACGCGCCAGGTCATAACGTTTGCCACAGACGTTCCCCTGCTCATGCGATAGAGAGCCTGCCATGACGCCGCGACTCTATGACATGCACGTTCACTTGGACTTTATGCACAACATGCGTGCGGTGGCCGGCGAGGCGGAAGAGCTTAGCCTGGGGCTCTTTGCCACAACCGTGACTCCTGCGGGATTCGAGCGCACGTGCGCCGAGGTGGCCGCAGCTCCCAACGTGCGCGTGGGCGTAGGCCTGCATCCCTGGTGGGTGGCCGATGGGCGCTGTGGGGAGCGCGACGTGGCGCAGGTCGCAGAGCTGGTGCAAAGTTCGCGCTACGTAGGCGAAATCGGCCTCGACCGCTCCCCCAAGCATGTGCCGGAAGGCTCGTTCGAGCGCCAGCTCAAGGCCTTCGAGACCGTGGTTGGCGCCTGCGCGCAAACAAGCAATGCCGCAACCCCCAAGGTGCTCTCGATACACTCCGTCCAGGCAGCCGGCGTGGCCCTCGATGCCCTGGAGCATGCGGGCACCCTCTCCGCCTGCCACTGCATCTTCCATTGGTTCAGCGGCACCAGTGACGAGCTGCACCGCGCCGTCAAGGGCGGGTGCTGGTTCTCCATCAACGAGATGATGCTGCGCACCAGGCGAGGCCGCGAGTACGCACGGCAGCTGCCGAAAGACCGCCTCTTGCTGGAGACCGACCTGCCCCCTGGCGAGGATGTTCCCTTCGCGGCAGCCGAGATTCATGCGTCGCTCATGCGCACCGCCGAGCAGATAGCCCAGATCCGTGGCATGTCCACAGCCGATATCGCAGCAATCACGCTGGACAACGGCCTCTTCCTGCTGGACTAGCGTACACAAAACCTGTCTGGGCGGCGATATTATGCCTAGAAGTGGCACAGCACCCGTGCCATGCCTATTCTGGCACTAGAATCAAAGCGCTGCTCAGGAAATTGGCGGGACCTCTCTCGGGAGCCGGTCCCAGCGGGTGAGGAGACACGGACATGCACGATGTCTTCATCAGCTACTCCCACAAGGACGCACAGGTTGCTGATGCCATATGTCATCATCTGGAAGAGGCGGGGATCCGCTGCTGGTACGCCCCGCGCAACATTGGACCCGGCGCTGAGTGGGCGGATGCCATCATAGAGGCGCTCGAAGAGTGCAGCATCGTCGTTTTGGTCTTCACCGACTTCTCCAATGCCTCGCGCCAGGTGCAGCGAGAGGTGGACACTGCCGTCACCCTTGGCAAGACCATCATCCCCTTCAAGTGCACGCAGACCGATCCCACGGGCAGCATGCGCTACTACCTCTCCACCCTCCACTGGCTCGACGCCGTTGACGCCCCGCTCGCCGACTCCATCGAAGAGCTGAAGGGGCGGGTACGGGCGATCCTTGACTATGAGAGCACACAGAGATCGGATTCTGCGGCCACGTCCTCTTCTCAAAAGGCTGAAGCTCATGCCACGCCCGCCCAACCGGAGCCTCGCGAGGATACAAGCGCGAAGAGCAAGCTTCCCCTGATTGCAGCAGTTGCAGCAGTGGTACTTGTCTGCATTATTGGCTTTGTCGCGCTGGGAGGAAACAATAAGAAGGCCGACGTTACCGATGCCCCAGCCGTCGTCGAACCTGAGGAAACCGTTTCGCCATCCTCGGAAAACAATGCTGCAAGCAGTGCGTCTGGAACCACCGAAACCTCCGAGAACGCCGCAGACCAGCGCCCTGCCGTTGAACCTGCCGCAGGAGACGAAGGGGCTGCAGACATCTACCTCTACACGGTGCAAAGCGACAACACGATCCGACTTGACCGCTACTTTGGCCCCGAGAACGCCAAGATGGTGCTTCCCACCACAATAGAAGGCCTACCCGTGACCGACGTTGGCGAAAAGTGCTTCGAGGATTGCGAGTACATCGAGGAGCTCGTGCTGCCCGAGACCATAGAGATTATTCAGTACCGGGCCTTTGCGGGATGCAAGAACCTGAAGACAATGAACATCCCCGCATCGCTCAAGAAGATTCTGGGGTGGGCCTTCGCGCATACCGCTCTAACAAGCGTCACCTTCCCCGACACGTTCCAAGATCTTGATTACGGCGTCTTCTATGGCTGCACAAACCTCGAGAGCGTCGTGCTCTCCCCATCCGTTGACTACCTCGGCGAGAATACCTTCCGCATGTGCGGCAAGCTAAGGAGTGTCACCATACCGGCAGCCGAAGTGGAAATCAACGCAAAGGCATTTGAGGCAAACACGGAGGTCACCATCATTGGCGTAGCCGGTAGCTACACCGAAAAGTACGCAAAAGGTATGGGCCTCGAGTTCCAAGCCCTCTGATGCGCAACGGGGACGGACCTCGGGGGCGGGGTGCGTGGCCCAGAGCGAATTCCGCGGGATGCGAGGAGCGCAGGCGCGGCGGGAGGGCGGCGCTGTCTGAGCGCCCGCAGGGCGCGAGTTCGCCGCCCTG
>CACXFC010000143.1 GCA_902766835.1 uncultured Coriobacteriaceae bacterium
CTAGGATGGAAGACGATCAGGCAGCACCGCGTCGAATTGGGGTACGCGGCATGATCTGATGGTCCGGCAAAACGTCCGGGGTCCCCTTAGACCCTCGCATTCCGCTGCGCTTGACAATGGCCCCGGCCGTGTTGGTGCGCCTAAATTGCTATCATGCCTTTACTGTCAAGGCTTGGAAGGCGGGCGCATGGAGACATTCGGACGTTTCTACCTCGACAAGGAGAAGGACCTCGTCGTCGACCTGTATCGTGAGGGCGACGACGTGCACTATGTGCTCAGGACGCCAAACCACGGGACGGGCAACCTCATCACCAACCTTGCCGAGCTGTGCAACCTGCAGCTTCAGCTGGACGAGGACGGTCTCAAGGTAATCCGGGGCACGCTGCCCTGCTACATCGACGGCAACAACCAGATGCTCTACATTCTCCGTCTGCTCGACACGAAGGTTGCCAACATCTACCCAGACGGCAGAATCGAGCGGAAGGCATCCATACCCGCCATCGCGAAGACCCTGATGAGCCAGACCAAGGACTATCGGCAGGACTTTCGCAAGACCCTCGTAAAGACCTATATCTTTCGCGAGTGCAAGTTCCGGACCGACTTGCACACCCACATGAACGCCAACCTCAGTCCCGACATCCTCATTGCCCTGGGCATCCACCACCAGATCCGCTACCCGCTCTACTACATCCGTAAGCTGGGGCTGAGGCTTACGCCCCAGCAAGAGGAGCTACTTGCCACGCGACGTGCGCAGACGGCGGTGCAGCTGCGCGATTCCCCGCTCAAGGGCAAGTTCAAAACCCGCAGGATCGACGATGGGACGTATCTGAACTTTGCCTCCCTCATACTGGAGAACCTCGAGAACGCCGCGTGGAACATTCCCCGCATCAGGGCGTCTCTGGCCATCATGAAGGACGGGCAGGCCGTCTTCACCAACCTTGAGAAGGTCTATCTGTACCGCTACGTCTTCTGCAAGGGCGTGCCCGCGGACGACCCCATCACAGTCGAGGGCATAGAGCGCATCCCCGACCACGAGATAGTTCAGGCGCTGGCCGTGATGGCGAAGGACCGCCGCAGCCCCGTGTTCTCCGCAAACAACCTCTTCCAAGACAAGCTGCTGTGGATTGCACGAAGCTACGCGAGCTGCGGCATCGACTACGCGGAAATCTCCGACACAACCCTGGCAAAGCCCGAGGGCGCGCCGCGCATGCTGGCCGAGGTCCACGCCGTCATGCCGGCCATCACGCAGGAAACCGGGGTTACGCTGCGCTTTCTGGCGGCAATCCGGCGGACGCCGCTCACGCTCGTGCGCGATCAGATTGCCTCGGACGATGCCGTGCGCAAGAACCTGCAGGCAATACGCGCCGTGGCGGGAGACCCCTACGTGGCAGGCAGCGACATCGTCGGCGAGGAGATCAATGACATACGCGACTTCGCACCCGTGATAGCCGAGCTCGACCGCATTGCCCAAGACCACCCCACCTTTACCATTCGCATCCATGCCGGCGAGAACGATGGCCTGCGCGACAACGTGGCCAACGCGATCAAGTGTGTAAGAGACGGGCTTGCCCCCGGCCAGCCCATGCCCTTCGTCCGAATCGGCCACGGTCTCTACACCAGAAACCTCGCCTCAAACAAGGGGCGGCAGCTGCTGGACAACCTGAGGAACAGCGGCGCGGTCCTGGAGTTTCAGATCACCTCCAACGTGCGCCTGAACAACCTGAGTCAACTGGAGCGCCACCCCCTGCGGCAATACCTAGCGGCGGGCATACCCTGCGTGCAGGGAACGGACGGCGGAGCCATCTACGGGACGGACTCGATTGACGAGCAGCTCGCCCTCGAGAAGACGCTCAACCTCACGAAGGAGGAGCTCGTCGCCATGCATCGCGCAGAGGACGAGGTCCGCAGCCGCGGCCTTGCCGCCCTCGAAGAGAAGATGCGCGCCTTTGCCGCAGAGGCTGGCTCAGAGGATGTCGAGGCCTTCTACGCCACGCGGATGCAGGCACAGCAACCACCCGAGGAAACCCTGTTTGACCTCCCGAACACCCTGGACAGCGCCGTAGTCCTTGCGGACAGGGTCGAGGAGCTGCCAACCGACCGAGTGCCGGTGATACTTGTGGGCGGCTCCTTCAACAACGACCGCCACGTGACCAGGCGCCGCCGCAACATCTGCGCCCTCATCGACGAGATCCTTGCCAAGGGTGACCCCAGCAAGATGTTCTTAGTAATAGGACACAGCCTCTCGGGATACGAGCAGTACCTGGTCAAACGGAACCAGGGGAAGTTCGATATCTACGCCTTCGTGCCTGCGCGAATCGGCACAGAGGAGGCGGAGGCCCTAAGGCAATCCGGGGTCCGCATACGCGTGTCCATAGAGCCCAGTCCCATGGGCATCTACAAGAGCGTGGCCTATGAGGTCTTCAAGCGCAGGCCTTCGGTCCTCATTGCCCTCGACGGCAACTCCTCGGGCGCGAACATGATCCAAGATGCCAAGAACGGGAAGCGCAAGTGCCACATGTTCGTCCTCAACAAGAGGGGCATGCTGCGCGAGAAGGCCAAGGGCCTCGAGGGCTACGTCTCCCTGTTCGGCGCGAACGACGACCTAGCTGGCCTGGTCTGCGGTGCCGTGGAGATCTGCTATCCACAGCGCTGGCTGCGGCGGGAATAGGACGTGCGTCGGGGGTACACCCCCACCCCGCTCGTCAGGTGGCGGGGCGCATGTTGAGGTCGTGAATGACCGAGACCAAAAGCCTCTCCGCAGCGCCAATGTGCTGGCCATCCAGCGAAGCCAGTTCGCCAAACGCGCCGTCCCCATGCAGCCCATAGCAGGTCCTGATGGCATCGCAACGGTCCAGGCAGCTGACGCAGAGGGCGAGAAGCCTAGGACCCAGGCTGTCCGCGCGCGCATATATGGCTCGAATCAGCTCGTCGGAGCCCTGCGTTAGGTCGATGTCAAAACGCACGTGCGGAGATGGAGGCGCATCCCCCTCAGCGGTCCTCTCCAGCGCTGCGTGCGTAGAGAACGCCTTCCTCACGTACGCAAGGGCCACCTCATCGCGCTGGCAGGCATCGATCACGTGCGCAAGGGTCTGCACGCGCAAGCCGCTCGCGCCCATGGCTCGCGCGTCAAGGAACGATGCCCAAAACGCGAGGCACTCGTCGTTTGCGTCTCCCCGCTCCAGCCGCTCCATCACCAGCACCTGGAAGCGCCCGCTGAACGGCCGATGCGCCTCCTCGGCCAGCAGCACCAGGTCGCGATAGCGGCTGGTGGCAAACTCCTCTGCAGCCCAGGCACAGAACACCTCGTCGCGCGGCGAAGCGGGGTCGTCAAAGAGGAACGTGTCGTAGCCCTGCCCCACGAGCATCGCAAGGCTCTCGAATCCCGTTGCCGCATCTGCGAAGGCCGTTGCGTAGCGGCGCTGCTCGACAGGATCTTTGACCTCGAGTGCCTTGTGCAGCGTCTCGCTGTCATAGTCCGTGAGGGGCGCTTGCTCGTTGGCAATGCGCGCCACTGCCTCCAAGCGCTGGTCTTGGGTGCGCAGCACGTGCGGGCCCCACTCCCGGAAGAGCTCGGGGAGCTGCTCGTAACGCTCGAAGGGAATGGGCGTAATGCCCCGCCTGCGCCACGTGTCAAAGGATTTGGGATCCATCTCGAGCACGAACACGCGGTCCTGGAGCTCGCCCGAAATGGAGCGTGCAAGATACTGCATCGGCACGTCACTCAGACTGTAGCCCACAAAGAGCACCATGTAGCGCGAGAACATCTTAACGAGGAAGCGCGTGACCCAGCCGTCCGACACGTAGGCACTACCGTAGTCGGCATCCACGAGGATGAGCTCGTCCGGATGCGTTACGTCGCCGTGCAGGTGGACGATACCATCGAAGTCGTTGCCAAGCGGCAGGGCGGGAGAGGAGAACGAGCGCACGGGCATCCCCAGCGCCTCCGCCGCTCGCTCGAAGCGAAGGTCGTAGTTGGTGGTCACAAGACGCAGCACGCCGCCTTCAAAGAGCCGAAGAATGTTCGCGTGCAGGTCGGACGGTGCGCCAGCGCTCATGATCTGCGCACACGCCTCCTTGAGCTGCCCCGCCTCGCCCATGCGGCCTAGATAGGACTCGTAACGTTCATTGCCAATGCGCTGTGGTGCCGGTTCACCGGGATGCACGACCCTCGTGATGTTCTCGACCAGCTCCGTGAAGTCGGGCAAGGGGTCGGGCGGCTGCATGGAGACGCCCGCGCCGGCAAACACCACGAGCCGATCCTCCTCGACCGCCTCGGTCAGCCTATCCGGTATCTCCACTCCCTGAATCCTCATGTCCCCACCCATGCGCATCGTAGCCTGGCTCTATTCTAATGCGACCTGAGGTCGCCAGATGCTGGCCCCTGCTGGTCTAAAGTGCAGTGGTGTATGAGGGGCAATTAGGGGACACGCCCTTTTGCCCCACGGGACAAAGAAGGGCGCGTCCCTTAATTGCCCGCTGAGTTAGCCGAAGCAGTCGCCACGGAACCGCTTGACTCATCTATAGTGGCAGGAGCGTTACCTTTGAAATGGCCGCGATTGCCCTAGGGCACCGTCTCCTGAAAACCCACTGCAGGCACGTGAGGAGGACACATGCGAACGCTGCGGACATCGGTGCGCAGGCTCGTCGAGTTCCTCCTGCGATCGGGAGACATCGACGCTGAGAGCGAGGGGCGTGGCAGCATCGAGGCCATGCAGGCCGGAAGCAACATCCACCGGATGCTGCAGGCCGAGGGTGGCGAGGCCTACCAGGCAGAGGTCTCGCTTGCAGGAAGCATCTACTTCCCCAACGGCTCCTTCAACCCCCATGCCGCCCGACTCGACATTCGCGAAGAGGCCGTGAGCGACCAAGAGGGCTTCTTCCTCTGCGTCGAGGGCAGGGCCGATGGCATCATCGACGACGGAGCGCACCCGCTTGTCATCGACGAGATCAAGGGCGTGTCGCGCGATGTGTCGGGCATAGCCGAGGCCGACCCCCTCCATGAGGCGCAGGCGCTCTGCTATGCCTATCTGTACCTTCGCAGCAAACACGGACCATCGGCAGTCTCCACCGCCTTTGCAAAGCAGGTCGTAGTCAGGCTCACCTACGCGAGCATGACCACCGGAGAGGTGCGACAAATCGAGCGCACCCACAGTGCCCCCAGCATTGAGGAGTGGTTCTTCCGCCTTCTCGAATCTGCCCAGCGCTGGGCATCGTGGCGCGTCTCTCACGACAGGCTGCGGGAGAGGTCCCTTTCCGCGCTTGCGTTTCCCTTCAGGGCGCGCGAAGGCCAGGCGGAACTCATGAAGGCCACCGCTACCGCCATCCACGAGGGCAAACGCCTCTACGCGCAGGCGCCCACCGGTTCTGGCAAGACGATCGCAACGCTGTTCCCCGCGCTCAAGGCCCTAGCCGCGGGGGAAGCTGACAGAATCTGCTTCCTCACGGCCAAGACCATGACACGCGGCCCCGTCCTTGAGGCTCTCGACCTGCTCAGGCAACAGGACTTTGCCGCAAACGCGCTGGTCATGACAGCGCGCGACAAGATCTGCCCGCTTCGCGCCAAGGCGCAGGGCGCGCAGATGCGCAGCCGCCCCTTGGCGTCGCTATGCAATCCCGTTGAGTGTCCACTTGCACGCGGGCATTACGATGCGGTCAACGATGCGCTCTTTGAGGCAATTTCCACCTGCGACGTGCTTGACCTGGAGCGGATTGAAGCGGTGGCAAAGCGTCACCATGTCTGCCCCTACGAGCTTCAGCGCGACGCGGCGCGTTGGTCAGACCTCATCGTCTGCGACTACCACTATGCGTTCGCACCGTCGGCAAGCCTTCTTGGCCTGGCGGACGAGCCGGGCGGCGCAGACACCATCTACCTCGTAGACGAGGCCCACAACCTCGTGGAGCGCATGCGCGAGATGTACAGCGCCGAGCTTGCCCTTGCCGAGCTGAGAGAGCTCGAGCGCCTCCTGCGCACATCAGGCTCCTTTGGCGAGCTGGCAAACGCCGTGCAGGAGGCCATCGCCGCCTTCCCCCTGTGGGACCGGGCCTTGGCCGAGGGCGCGCCCGCAGGTTCCAAGGGACGCGAACGCAGGCCGGCCTACCAAGTGGTTCGCGTGAGCGACATGTTTGCGGAGTCCCTTTCGGCACTGAGCGAGGCGATGGCTGCAGCCCTGGAACAGTTCTTCTCCTCCGCAGAAGGTAGCGACGGGAACGCTTCTTGGGGCGGCGCGCCGAGCGCACGCGACGTTGAGGTCTTCCTCGCCGTGCGCGACACCAGCTTCAGGGTTGGCGCCTTTCTGGGTGCCCTGCAGCGCAGCGAGGCCGGATACGTCACGTTTATCGGCAGCGCCCAAGACGACAGCCGAAGGCTCAAGGTCTACTGCGTGAACCCCGCTCACGACCTCGGCGAACGCTTGGAGCAAGCCAAGGCGGCCATATTCTTCTCGGGGACGCTTTTGCCTATGGACTACCATCGCAAGCTGCTTGCGGCAGGCAGCGACGACACGTCCCTCTACGTGACGTCCAGCTTCGACCATAGCCGCCAGCAGGTCCTGATTGGCTCAGACGTCAGCGCGCGCTACTCACAGCGCGGGCCAAAGCTCTTTGCCAAGCTCGCCGCGTACCTTGTGGCCCTCACGAACGCGCGCCCGGGCAACTACCTCACCTTTCTCCCCTCTTACGCCATGGTCGAGAAGGTGGGAGCGGCCTTGGACCCGCTGGTGGGCAGCAAGACGACGGTCATCCGGCAACGCCCCGGCATGCGCGAGGGCGAGCGAGAGCGCTTCGTTGGGGCGTTTCGCGAGAAGCGCGGCGCGGGCACGAGCCTTGTGGGCCTCTGCGTGCTTGGCGGCATCTTTGGCGAGAGCATCGATCTGCCTGGCGAGTCGCTCGTGGGGGTTGTTGTGGTGGGCACGGGAATGCCTCCCGTCTCTGCCGAGCGCGAGGTGATCCGAGACTACTTCGACGCCAAGGAAGGCAAGGGCTTTGCCTACGCCTATACCTATCCGGGGCTCAACAAGGTGCTGCAGGCGGCCGGACGCCTCATCCGCACGGAGGAGGACCATGGCGTGGTGCTGCTCCTCGATGACCGCTTCCTCGAGCACGAGCTGCAGCAGGCGTTCCCAAAGGAATGGAAGCACGTGCAGCCGTGCACGCTCGACACCATGCCCGGCCTTCTTGCGCGCACGTAAGGTGCGGCAATTAAGGGACACGCCCTTTTTTGCCCCGCGGGGCAAAAAAGGGCGTGTCCCTTAATTGCCCCTCACTCATCCTTAGGGGCAGGAGCTACGCCCATCGTATAATGCTGACGTGCAACGGGGACGGCCCTCAGTTGCCCTCTACCGGGAGGTATAACCATGAGCGACTTTGCCATCCAGCGCATCGATGATGCTACCTACCATGTCCTCGACCCGGGTGCCTCGAGCTTCTACGTGCTTGAGGGGCGCGACTGTGCCGCCGTCATCGACACGGGCATCACCGAGGGCGAGCGCATCCGGCGCGTGGTGCGCAAGCTCACCAAGAAGCCGCCCGTCCTGCTGGTGACGCACGCACACCCCGACCACGTCTATCACGCCACGGAGTTCGAGAAGATCTACATGAGCCACCGGGAGCTTGAGATGGGTCCCGTGCTGTTCGAGCAGATGACGGCGGGCCGTGGCGACATCCTGCGCAACTCGACAGACATCCGCACCGGCGCCGTCATCGATCTGGGCGGACGCGAGCTAGAGGTCTGCGAGGTGCCGGGCCACACCCCCGGAAGCATCGTCTTTTACGACCGCGCGCACCAGCAGCTTTTCTGCGGCGACGCCATCGGCAGCGGCATCGGCGTGTGGATGCAGGTGATGAGCGCCCTTCCCCTGACCACCTACCGCGAAAGCCTCATCGAGTTTGGCCGCTGGCTGGTGGAGCGCGGCGGTCGCATGCGCTTCTTTGGCGGCCATGGCTCGCAGCAGTTCATGACCTCGCTGCCCAGCGGCTGGAACCCCCTGGGCATGGGTCTTTTGTACGACATGATCGACCTGGTCGATGGCATCGTGGAAGGCACCATCGTGGGCCGCGAGAGCGCAGCCCCCGTGCCGGGTACCTACGAGCGCTGCCTGCACGCCGAGTTTGGCCGCGCGCAGATTGAGTATCGCTCGGACAACATCCGATAAGTCCTACAGCGCACAAGCACAGGCCGCAGGATCCCATGGACCCTGCGGCCTGCGCCTGTGCGTATGAGTGCCTGCCTATACCTGCCAACCCGCGCTCTCGTTCTGCAGGGCCACCATGCGCGCAAAAGCGCCATCGGAGGCCAGCAGCTCAGAAGGACTCCCCTGCTCCACCACATGCCCGCCGTCGAGCACGACTACCTTGTCAGCGCCCATGACCGTGCGCATGCGATGCGCAATCACCAGCACCGTCTTGCCAACAAGCAAGCGGGAGAGTGCCTCCTGCACGCGCGTCTCGTTCTCCACGTCGAGCGAGGCAGTCGCCTCATCCAGAAGCACGATGGGGCGCATCCTTGAGGAGTGCACGCGCAATGGAGATGCGCTGGCGCTCGCCGCCGGAAAGCTTGGCACCGTTCTCGCCGATGGGTGTGGCGTAGCCCTCGGCCATCCTGCCCACGAACTCGTCGCAGTTTGCGGCAGCGGCCGCCGCCAACACTTCCTCATCGGTGGCACCACGACGCCCCAGCCTGATGTTTTCCATCACGGTGTCGTCGAAGAGCGTCACATCCTGGAAGACCATCGAGAAGTCACGCATAAGGGTCTCGGGATCTATATCGAGCACCTCGACGCCGCCAACCGTAAGCGAGCCGGAACTGTGGTCCCACAGGCGTGCGGAAAGGCGCGCACAGGTGGACTTGCCCGAACCAGAAGGGCCGACCAACGCGGTGACCTCCCCCTCCCTAGCGGTGAAAGACACGTTCTCAAGCGTTGCCTCCCCCTGCTCGTCATACGCGAAGCCCACGTCGTTGAACACCACGTCGTGCCCCTTCGGCACAAACTCTTCGCTTCCCGACGCAATGGGCGTGTCGAAGATCTCGTTCAAACGCGCCACCGAGACATCCGAGACAAAGATCTCGGCAATGAGGGCAAGGCTCTGGTCGAACGGCGCGTATAAGCGGGTGACCATAAGCAGATACATGAAGAAGCACATGAAGTCTATCTCGCCTGCAAGGATGAGCTGTGCCCCCACAAGCACGGTCGTGGCCATGCCAAGGCGCATGATTACGCTCGCCGAGTTGACGAAGATGCCCGTACGCAGCTCGGCCGCCGTCATGAGCCGCTCGGAGCGGTCGATGGTTTCCGCCACTTGAGCAAGGTAGCGTTGCTCCTGGTTGGTGGCACGAATCTCGCGCATGTCTTCGATAGTCTCCTGTACGCTGTCCGCCACGTCGAGCGCAGCTGCCTTGGCGCGCGCACTGCAGGCTTCGAAGACCTTCCGCGAGCCAAAAAGCAGGCCAAACGCCACCGGCACGCCCCATAGGCAAGCCAGGCCGAGCTTCCAGTTGTAGGCAAGGACGCACACGGCCATGATCGCCGTGGTGATGTAGCCGCCATAGAGGTAACCCAGCACATGACTCCAGACATGCTCCAGGCGGTCGACATCGCTCATCATGGTCTCGGTGAGCTCTGCCAGGTCGCGGTGCGCGAAGAAGGAGAGCGGGAGCTTGCGCAGGCGTTCCGCCAGCCCCGTGCGCACGCGGCCCACCTCGTCGTAGACCACCGAATAGGTGAAGTAATACTGCTTGCTGTGCACAAAGAACGAGACGGCGGCAAAGGCCAGGATGCCCAGCACGAAGGGTGCGGCCGGCGGTAGCGGCGCGCCATCCGTGAGCGTGGCCATGAAGCAGCCCATCAGCAGGTAGAGGAAGGTGATGCTTGCAAAGACCACGAGGTTGGTGACAACCGTCCAGAGCACGCCTCGCTTGACGTTGGCCTCGCCAGCCTCAGAGAGCGCATACTTCTTGCGGAACTTCTCGCCAAAGATCATCTTAGGCCACCTCCTTCTGGATCTTCCATTGGGCGGCCTTTTGGTAGTCCGCCCACATGCGTGCATAGAGCTTGCCCGCCTCGACAAGCTCGGCATGCGCGCCCTGCTCGGCCACGCGCCCCTCGTCGAGCACCACGATGTTGTCGGCCCCCACAATCGTCGACAGGCGATGGGCAATCATGACTACCGTGCGGTCCTGCAGCAGATGCGAGAATGCCTTTTGGATGAGCGCCTCGTTTTCAGGGTCCGCAAAGGCCGTTGCCTCATCCAGCACCACAATGGGCGCGTCTTTGAGGATGGCGCGGGCAAGGGCAATGCGCTGTTGTTCGCCACCAGAGAGATAGGTTCCGTCGCTTCCGATCTTGGTGTCCACGCCTTCAGGCAGCTTTGCCAGAATGTCGTCGCACTGGGCAGCATGCAGGGCCTCCATCACCTGCTCGCGCGTGGCGTCGGGACGCGCGGCGCACACGTTTTCCAAGATGGACGTTGAGAACAGGCGCGTGTCTGCGCTACCCTGTGGCTGAGAAAGGTGAACGCTCGCGCAACACGTCCGAACAATCGACAAACTAGGCAGATGGGATGATGAACGGGCATGCAGACATAAGGGCGCAGCTTGCCGGCATCCCCGCGCGGCTGCACTCGATCTTTCTTCCGCAGCTGCAACAGCTTGGCGCACAGGTCTTCCCCGTGCCATACGGCGTGGCCGCGCGTCTTGACAGCGCTGTTGCCACTGGCTGGTTTTGGGCGTTTGCCGTGGACGATGACTGTCTCGTAACCACCATGCACCTCGTGGCGCACCGCTCTTTCACCCTGCGCGAGGAGCCTGCGATGGATTACCGAGTGCTCGGTTCGCTTTCCAGAGTCGACACGGGCCTCGTCAATGCCATGCGGCGGGAACACGCCGCCACAAAGCCTGACGATCCTTTTGAGGGCGGCTTTTCGGCAACACTTCCACAAAACGCGCTTGCCTTCTCCATGAGGCGCGGACCGAGGGAATTCACCATGGAGGCCGAATCGCTCCACGACAGCTGCAACATCTGCATGCTTCCCACGTTCCTGGACCGCATGTGCGAGCTTTTGGGCGAAAGCGGCCCAAGCCTTGTAGAGGCCTTTGATAAGGGCATTGCCCTCAACGAAACCCCACGTCTCCTGCAGACGTTGCATGCCATAGACCCAACAGAGGCCATGCGCGCAGGAGCACCGCTCCACTATCGAGCTTTGGTGCTAGAGACCCTTGCCGAAATGTCTTCGAGCCTGGCAGAGCGCGAGCGAGACCCGTCGGCCATAGACCTCAGGCACAACAAGCGCATTGCCGATGCCGTGAGCTCCGCCCTGCTCGCATCGCTTGCAGACCCGCCCACCCTCGATGAGCTCTCCGGGCGCCTCTACCTGGGAAGAACGCAGCTCTGCCAGCGCTTCCGAGACGAGACGGGCACAAGCATAGGCGAGTACCTCGCGCGCCTGCGTCTAGAGGAGGCGAAGCGACGGCTTTCACGAGGGAGCGAGTCAATCGCAGCGATTGCTCACGGGCTGGGGTACGCCCACACAAGCAGCTTCTCTGCCATGTTCGCACGCCACGAGGGCATGGGCCCCTCCGCGTGGCGCAAGAAGCATGGCGCGAAAGCCTCTGCTCATGGGGGCGCTGACCTCACTCAAGGGTCTGCAGAAGCTCCCGCAGGTTGTTGAAGAAGGGATGCGGGTTCTCCTTCTTGAGAAAGCCACCTTGGAAGTAGCCGTGGTTGACCCTCATGTCGGGCATGACGTTCCAGATGCCGCGCTCGATGTGGTCCGCATCCAACGGCTTTTGGGGAGCTCCGAACGGCGCCCGGGCCGAGATGGTATTGACGAGGCCATCGTTGGCATGCCACGCCTCGTCCACCACGCAGCCGGCCTTTGTCACGCCACTATAGGCACCCATAAGTGCTGACGAGCGCACGAACAGCGGCTCCATGAGTGAGAGGTCCGGCACGCGCGTGTCACCGGGGCCGGCCTGGGTCGCATCGCACGCCACCGAGAGATAGTACACGTGAGGCAGCATCGCAATCCGCTCGTTCAAGGCTTGGGCGTTGTCCAGCGCCATGTCGTAGTTTGCGTAGTCGCGCGGGTCGCGCCCGTCCGACTTGATCTTGGTGCTCGACTTCATTATGCGGTCCATGAACCGGTGCTTGAGCGACACCTTCACGCTCCGCGCATCAAAGGAGGGGTCACTCGCCAGGTCGTAGGCCGTCGTTCCGTTGGTGGGAGCCGCCAGAGTCACGATGGCAAAGACGCGCTCCGCCATGCCGCCTGCAAACAGCGGGCTCAGCTCGTCGGCGCTTGTTGCGGCACGCTCCTCCTCGATGCCGTGCGCGAGCATCTCGGCAAACAGGCGAATCGTTGCCCCGCCGAAGGAATGGCCTATGAGCACGAGCCGCGTGGCGTCGTTCCATGAGGGAATGAGTGCCCGGCCGGTGAAGTCTTGGCCAAAGCGCTCGTGGCCATACGTGGCGCTATGTGCCTTGCCGTAGTCGGTGCGCACGCCCGCTATCTGCGCATAGAGCTCGCAGGCGCGGTCCCACGCACTGCCTTGCGGCGCCACGCTTGCCGCATAGGCAACAAGGCGCCTACCGCGCCACTCGGCAACGACGTCGCCCGAGGCACCGCCCCAGTAGGGCTTCTTGCGGTACTTCTCGTCATATTAGCCCCAGCCGTTGAGGCCGTGGCAGAACACATAGGTGAGGTCTTCCATCTCGTTTCCCTCCAGAAAGATGGACCGATGCCAAGAGTATAGGCGAGCCTTGTCGCACACGTCATTTCAAAGGGGCTATGCCCTTTTTGAGATGGCCCCTCTTGCACTGGGACGCATCCCCTTCCGCACATGCGCGTGCCTTGGGGTCGGTTCTGGCGGCACATCCGTGTGCGCTTTTGCAAAAGCGCACACGGATGTGCCGCCAGAA
>CACXFC010000144.1 GCA_902766835.1 uncultured Coriobacteriaceae bacterium
ACAGGCGCCGGGCAAGGTACGTCAGCTCGCACTCAGCTACGACACGCATGCCGGGGATGTGGGGAGCCCCGCCGTGCAGCTGCTCGTGAACGGTCCCGATCCATCCGTACCCCAGGACTTTTTGGCCGTCGCCCACCGCGCAGAGCTGCAGGCTGCATACAAATCGTTCGTTCGGGCCATGCCAGCGCAATGGTATGCCTGCTACACAGGCGTGTTCCCGGGAAGGGACGCCGCAGGTACCGACCCTTGGGTGCGCGTGGAGTGCATCGTGGGTGACCAGTGCCAGCAGGCGTACGCGAACGACATCTCGGCGCTGGCCAAGCATTTGGCGAGCATCGGGATGCACAACATGGGCAGCGACCTTGTTGTCGGCGTGCAGGAGCTCGCCAAACTCCCCTTCCCCCTTGAGCTCCAGTTCAACGTGAGACCCGACGGCACAGCCTTGCCCGCACTCTCGGCAAGCGTGCGCTTTCAGCCTCGCGACCTGCTCAACCTCTCGCGCCGAGACGTGCTCTTGCGTCTGCTTGGATAGGTGCAGGCACGCGGCCTTGCCGACGATCGCTGCGAGCTGCTCCAACAGACGGTGTTTGCCAAGCGCGCACAACGGGCGGGCGAGGCGGTCACGATCTCGTGCCTCCCGGCTTTCATCAAGCTGCGCTGGCGCGAGGGATACTCCCCCGATGCGAAGGCCTACCTCATAGCCCAGGCCAATCGTGGGAGAGCGTCATAAAAACCGTTTTCGCAAGCAGGATGCCATACATTGAGATAGGTTCCGATCAGGGTGCGTACCATGTTCGTGACAGCATGATGACAAGAGGATGCGGCATGGATTCCAAGAAGCAGCACAACGGCACGAAGCGTACGGCGGCGGAAGCTGGCTGGCACGTGTCACGCTACAACCTGAGCGCCCCAGTACCCGGTAAGAATGTCATGGCCATAGCAAATCTGTACAAGGGCACCTGCGCCGAATACAATCCGATCGAGCTGTACCTCATGAGCGTGCTCGATGATATTGCCGAGGACCATCCCATCGTGGACCGCCTCGCCAAGCGGGGCGTCATCGTCAACTTTGACGAGCGGGCGGCTCTTGAGGCGATGGGGCGCGCCTCCTGCTTGGGGGTGGGAGGCGTGTCGCTCGTCATCTGCCCGACCGTAGGATGCAACTTTGACTGCCCATACTGCTTCGAGAATCACCGCGCGGGCAAGATGTCTGCGGATGTGCAGGATGATGTGGTGAAACTCGCGGAGAGCATGATAGATGCCGCTAGCGCGAAGAGACTCTCCATCACCTGGTATGGCGGCGAGCCGTTGCTTGCGCCCGATGTGATCGAGTCGCTCTCAAAGCGACTCATGGCGCTCGCCGAGGAGCGCGGCGCAAGGTATCGGGCGGGCATCATCACAAACGGATACCTGCTCACGCAGGAGAACGCGCGTATGCTCGGAGAGTATGGGGTAACAACGGCACAGGTGACCATCGACGGGATGCGCGAGGCCCACGATGCCACGCGCCATCTTGCTGGCGGCGGACCCACATTTGACCGCATCGTGGAGAACCTCCGCGCGCCCCTCCCCTTCTCGGTGAACCTTCGCCACAACGTTCACGCCGGCAACCGCGACCAGATGGATGCTCTCAAGGCGTTTGCGAAGGAGCTGGCAAAGGAGTCGGGCAACGAAATCCACTACTACCCGGCGCCTGTGAGCGCATCTGAGGTTGCCAGCGAGCGCGGCAAGCAGGTTGACCTGCTCTGTGGCGGGACAGATGCGGAGGTCGGCATCAAACAGGACGCAAAACGCTTCACCGCTGCGCGCGGCGCCTATTGTGGAGCGCAGGATTTCTGGGTTGTGGCCGTCGACGACAAGGGCAACCTGCAAAAGTGCTGGGAGGCAGTAGACAAGCCACAGCTCAGCTTTGGTACCGCGCACGACTGGGATCCCAAGAACCCGTTGACCACGGCAGCAAACGTCGACAATCTGACCATGTTTCTCAACACGGCAAGCCCCTTTCCCGATGATGAGTGCCGCGAATGCAAGTGGCTGCCGCTCTGCGTGGGCGGCTGCCCCTACAAGCGTCTATTTAGCGGCCGCGCATGCGTGCCCTACAAG
>CACXFC010000145.1 GCA_902766835.1 uncultured Coriobacteriaceae bacterium
CATGCGGTGGTAGAGGTTGGTCTCGTCGATGTAGAGGTCCATCATGCCGGGATAGGGGCGGCCGATCTGGGCGAGGTTGGTGTAGCGCAGGCGGCGGCGCACCTGGGCGGCACGGCACCAGTCCTCTATCTCGGCGGCCACCTGAGGGTCGCCCCCCTCCACGACGCCGGTGATGACGGCATGGCGCTTGCCGGCGCGCTCGAGGTCGGCCACCATCTCGCCCACGGCGCCGCCCGCATAGCCGATGCCCAGCCACTCGGCCGTGCCCGCGGTGGCGAAGTCGAGGCAGCGCACCTTCTGGAGGTTGACCAGAACGACGGGCACGTTGAGGTCGCGGATGGCGGGCAGCATGTTGTAGCTGGTGGCATAGGTGAGTAGCTGGCAGAAGACGAGGTCGACGTCGGCCGCGCGGAACTTGTCGCCTGCCGCGGCAGCGGCCTCCTTGGTGGTGCACATGCCGCCGTCGATGACCTCGACTGTGCTGGGCAGCGAGGCCACGAAGTCGGTGTACTGCTGCTCGAACTCGGGCACGAGCTCGGGGAACTGCGGGAGGTACGCGCCCAGCGCGATGGAGAAGACGGCGACCTTGGCCTTGGTGTTGACGAGCATGGTGATTCCTTTCTCGAGGAGACCTGTGGCGGCGGTGGCTGCTAGCCGACGAACGCCTCGTTGATCTTGATGTTGAAGTCGTGGCAGGTGTCGATGAGCCCCTGGTCCTCGATCTTGTTGAGCCAGTCCTCGGAGCCGCCGTTGGCCGCACGCGCCGCCACGTAGAGCTGGGCGGCCTTGTCGACGGTGTGCGCCAGGCCGAAGGTGGTGTCGAAGTCGGGGCCGGCGGCAAAGAGCCCGTGGTGCGCCCACACGATGGTGTCGTAGGTCTTCATGAGCTCGCTCGAGGCCTCGGCGATGGCGGCGCCGCCCGGCACCATCCAGGGCACCACGCCCACGCCGGCGGGGAAGACCACAACGCACTCGGTCATCATCTGCCAGAGGCGACGGGTGAAGTCACGGTCGGTGAGCGGCACGATGAAGCTCATCTCGATGATTCCGGGGGTATGGGCGTGGTAGATCACGCGGTTGGCGCCGTCGGTGCGCGCGGCGGTGACGCAGTGGTTCATGTAGTGGCTGGGGAACTCGCTGGTGGGCTTGGCGCCGTCGAGCAGGCCCCACACGATGCGATAGGCGTCGCCCTTCTTGTTGATCTCGACGATGCCGATGTTGTGCGCGGGGTCGCCTTCGACGTTGCGCATGTACTTGCCGCTGCCCGTGGTGAGGAAGAACGAGCCGGCGAGGTTCTCTCCCGTCACGCCCATCTTGACCCACTCGCGCGGCTTGGGGTCGAAGAACGGGCGGGCAGACTCGACATCCTCGTCGGTCATGCGGTAGGTGAGGTTGCCGCCGTTGCGCTCGTGCCAGCCCTGCAGCCAGCCGTCGTTGCACATGCGGGTAAAGCCGCTCACGAAGGGCAGGTTCTCAATCGCAAAGCTGTTGATGCCCTGCTGGGCAGTGCCCAGCACGCCCATTGCAGCCTCGCGCATTGAATCGAAATCGAAGTCTACGGTCGCCATGATGTCTTTCCTCTCTTCAGTGTGGGTTGAAGCTTTTAGCGGGACACGCTTCCAGACAATCCGTCTGTTTTCCTAGCGTGGTTGGTATTCCTTGATCGCGAAGCTCTTCTTTATGGCTGCGCGGGCATCTTCGAGCGACGCATATTCGCCCGCAAAGATGAATTGCACCATGAGGTTGCCGAGTGCAGTGCCCTCGGTGGGGCCGGCGAAGACGGGCAGTCCGCAGGCGTCTGCCGTTGCCTGGTTGAGGTAGCCGTTGTTGGAGCCGCCGCCTACGATGTTGATGCTCGTATAGTCGACACCGGTGAGCTCGTGCAGCTGTGCCACCGTACGTGCGTAGTCGGCCGCCAGCGAGTCGTAGACGGTAAGCGCATACTCGCCCATGGTGGCAGGCACCGGCTGGTCAGAGCGCTCGCACACGGTGCGCAGGGCCGCCAGCATGCTCGCCGGTGCGAGGAACTCCGGGTCGTCGGCGTCCACCACCGCGTGGAAGCCTGCCGCGCGCGCCTTCACCGCAGCGGCTACCAGCTCGTCCCACGTTGGCGCCACACCAGTCTGTTCGCCCAGCTCGCGGCGCACGTTCTGGATCATCCACAGGCCCATGATGTTCTTGAGGTAGCGGTAGCGGCGCTCGTAGCCGCCCTCGTTGGTGAGGTTGGCCGCTGCGCTTTCCGGCGTGCAGATGGGCTCGCGCATCTCCACGCCCACCAAGCTCCAGGTGCCGCTGGAGAAGTACACCGCCTGCTCGTCGCGAGCAGGTACCGCCAGCCAGGCGCTGCCCGTGTCATGGCTTGCCACCAGCACGACCTCGGGTGCATACCCGATGCGCTCGGCTATCTCGGGACGCACGCGCCCCAGGCTCTCGCCCGGCATGCGGATGGGCTGGAAGATGCGGCGGGGAAGGTTGAGGCGGGCAATGAGCTCCTCATCCCAGTTGCAGCTCTCGGCACCCACGAGTGCCGTGGTGCTCGCGTTGGTGTACTCCTGGACCTTGACGCCCGTGAGCACGAAGTTCAGGTAGTCGGGCACCATGAGCATGGCGTGCGCCCTGTCGAGCGCGTTGCGGTCCTCACGTGAGAGCGCGCAGAGTTGGTAGGCCGTGTTGAACTGCTGGTACTGGATGCCGGTCCGGGCGTAGTGCTCGGAGAAGGAGAGGATGCCAGAAAGCTCCAGCGCGTCGCGCACGCCATCGGTGCGGGCGTCGCGGTAACCCACGCAGTCACCAATGCGACGGTCCTGCCCATCGAGCAGCACGTAGTCGACGGCCCAGGTGTCAATGCCCACGGTCGCCGGCTCAAAGCCCGCCTCGCGTGCGGCGGCAAGGCCAGCGATCACGTTCTCTGCCAGGGCGTCAATGTCCCAGCAAAGATGGCCGCCCTTGCGTGAGAGCCCGTTCTCGAAGCGAAAGACCTCCGTGAGCTCCATGCGGCCGTCCACCACCTGCCCCACGATGTGCCGTCCGCTCGACGCCCCGATGTCGATTGCCACATGACACGCACCCATCGCAACTCCTTTCGGTTTCTTGGCATACATTCGTATGTGCTAATCAAGATGATACGAGCGGAATTGCTAGCTCACCATGCGCCCAATGCGCACTAACTTTCGAAAAATGCGCAATGACTATCACGAAGCTATGACGCGCCCAAAGAACACGTGGCATCCTGGACCTGCGACGTGCGCATCATCTCTGCCTGGCAGCCGCACACGGGCACGGATTCCCGCGGGCAGCTCAACCTCTACGCGCAGGCACCCGTTCTCGGTCCGGTTCCAGTCGACCGCAATCTGGCCATGAGCGCTCTCATAGCTTGTGTGGCAGAAGCGGAGGTTGTCAAGGGGATGTGGTGCTATCAGCACCTCCTCGTAGCCGGGTGCCGCGGGTACCAACCCACCTACGTTGCGTACGATCCAGTCCATTACGCAGCCGAACGAGTAGTGATTGAAGGAGTAGGTGCCCACCGTGCCATCCGGCGCGATGTTCGCCCAGCTTTCCCAGATGGTCGTTGCGCCGTGGTCCACCTCATAGAGCCAGCTGGGGCAGCCGTCTTGGAACAGCAGTGCCTCGGCAGTGTCGGCGTGGCCCCACGTACAGAGCACATCCATGAGGTACGGCATGCCGAGAAAGCCCACGTCGAGGTGGTCACCATTATCGCGCACCATATGTGCGAGATGGTCGGCAGCAGCCTGACGCTCATCCTCCGGTAGCAGGTCGAATGCCAGCGCAAGCACGTAGCAGCCCTGAAACTCGCGGTTGAGCAGGCCACCTCCCCGCACGAAGCGCGTCCGGAACGCCCTGCGCACGCTGGCTGCGTACGCACGGCATTCTTGCACGCGAGCGCTGTCACCCAGCAGCCCCGCCACCTGGGCAAGCACGTCGCTCGTATGCGCGAGATAGGCCGTGGCGCAGAGGTCCGCCGTTGCCTTGGCGGTGGCCACTGGCCCCGGCGCGTCCGCCCCCGTCATGTAGCTGGGGAACATCCAGTCGCCGTAGTGGAACTTGGTGTCCCAGATGTAACGGTCGTCACCCGCCTTGGCGGGCGGAAGCTCGCCACCGGGCGTCGCCGGTACGTCGCCTGCCGCGCTGGCAACGCAGAAGTCGTGCCAGGCGCACATGGCCGCATAGTTTTCCTTCAGCACATCGAGGTTGCCATAGCGCTGCCACAGCGTCCAGGGCACCTCCACGATCGCATCGCCCCAGCCGGCAGAAGAGAGCGCCCCCAGGAACTCGGCGCTGCCCATGATGGCGCGCGGCGCGGGGGAGTAGTCGAGTATCTGCCCGTCGTCCAGCTGGTCCGCGCGCACGGAGGCCAACCACTGTTGCATGAGCGCGTCTACGTCATAGAGGAAGGCGGCTGTCGGTGCAAAGATCAGGGCATCGCCAACCCAGCCCATGCGCTCGCGTTGCGGGCAGTCGGTGGGCACGTTGATGAGATTGCCGCGTGCCGACCACAGCACGTTCTCCAGCAGGCGGTTGAGGCGCGCATCGCTCGTGACCAGCCTGCCCGTGCGCTCCATGCTCGCCCAGATGGCGTGGGCCTCGATGCACGAGGGATCGAAGGGGCCCTGCACTGCGTCATTCCAGCCCTCGATGCGCACGTAACGGAAGCCATGGAAGGTGAAGGCAGGCTCGAGGTGCTCGTGGCAGCCTCGTCCCACGAATGAGTCGCGCTGGTCCTTGTTGCGCCCTACGATGTTCTCGAAGAAGTGGCCCTCGCCGTCAAGTGCCTCTGCGTGGCGGATGACGAGTTCCTGGCCTTCGCCCAGCATGCAGTCAAGTGCCACGCGCCCGGCGATGACCTGCCCAAAGTCCACCACGATCGCATCGCCCTCGCGCCACCAGGCAGAGGGGGTGAGCTTCGCCTGCACACGGGCGAGTGGCGCCTCCTGTGGAAGTATCAGTAGGTCACCCTCGCCAGGTACCTCATCCATGACGGAGACGGGCATCCAGCCAGCGTCGTCGAACTTCGTCAACTGCCAGCCCTCCTGCTCCAGCCGGAGGTCGCGTTTCTCGCCAATCTGGATGTCGGCGTACACGCGCGAGCCTGTGGCAGATACGAACGAGCCGTCTGTTGCCACGACCTCGCGTGTGCCATCAGCGTACGTCAGCTCAAGCTCGCCCAGCATCTGCAGGCGGTCGCCCCACTGGGCGGATTGCCCCTGCACGGCCACGCGCCCAGCCCACCAGCCGTCCGCGAGCTCGGCTGCCCACACGTGCTCACCGGGCTCGGCGAGCAGCTCTGTGACGTCAAACTCCTGGAAGCGCAGGTCCTTGTGATAGGAGGTGAAGCCTGGCAGCAGCACGGCGTCGGTCACGGGCGCCCCATCAATGAAGGTCTGGTAGAGGCCGCGCGCGGTCATGCGCAGCGTCGCATGCGTTACGGTCTCGTGCGTCTCGAACGTGCGCCGCAGCAGCTGCGTGGGATGCAGACGCTCCTCGACCGGTGCCTGCTTTGGCAGGGGAGCCCCGCCAAACATCTGCGCCAGCGAGAACTCGGGCTCCACAGTTACCGGCTCCTGCGTCGGTTCGATCCAACGTCCCGTCCACGTGCTTCCAAATGCGCTCATGCTGTTGTCTCCCCTATAGCGGAATGGGGCGTCGAGCCTATGCCCAACGCCCCATGGATCTCATACTCTTTCAGCGGCTACTCGCCCTTGGCCTCTGCAATCATGTCGAGCGCCCTCTGCATCACCAGGTCGCCGCGCACCATGCCGTACCACTGCATGGGAATGACGTCGAAGGGCACGCCGGCCTCCTTGAACTTGGGCTCGTGCAGGTTGCGCTCGAAGGCCACCTGCGGACCTAGCAGTGCGCAGTCGAGCTCGCGTAGCTGCTCGGTGCTGGCGCCGCGGATGTCTGCGACGGAGCGCGCGTCGACGGTTACCTCGATTCCCTTGCCGTTGGCATAGTCTTGCATCTTCCGGGCAAGCAGGCTCGTGGACATACCAGCACCGCAGAACAGGCGAACATGAAGCATGATGGGTCTCCTCTCGCTTTCGATTTGCGCATCTTCAGGCCGTGCGTTCCATGTACCTATTGTTGCTTTTACCACGGTAATTGATAAGCTGGATATCAAGGCCATATAGGTGAAAATCTAAGGTCATCAACGATGATAACTTCCTACCAAGAGCTTCCACTCTTCGAGCACTTCAACCGCGTGGCCAAAGATGATGCGCTGTTCGACGAGGCGGTCGACGGCTTCGCGGAGCTTCCTGCCGACGACGTCTTCATGGTCGCGCATCAGATGCTGCGCGATGCCCCGTATGGGCAGCGCCCCTACTACGAGCTCACCTACGTGATGGAAGGGCATGTGCTTGCCCGCGTGGGCGACCAGGAGGTGCATCTGCTGGCCGACAGCCTCTTCTTTGCATCTCCTAGCTGCTCGCATGGGTTCATTGCGGTTGATCCGAGCGCTGTCGTGGTCGTGCTGTGCCTGCGTCCTGCCCTCTTCGCGTCGGGGGTCTTTGCCGAGTTCCTCTCGCAAGACACTCCCACGGCACGTGCGATGCGAGGGGAGGATTCGCACGACTACCTTGTCTTTTCCGACACCTTTGGCCGCGTGCTCTTTCGCTCCGTCCGCACGTTGCTCAAGGAATATGCGCATGCGGGCCACGCTGCCAACTTCTCTGTGAAGGCACGGGTGCTCCTATTGCTGGCACAGCTCGCCGAGATCGACACATACAGCTTCTACGGTATCGACCAGCGCATGATGGAGATCGTCTCATACCTTCGCGAGCATTGCGCCTCCGCGAGCGTTGCCTCTCTGGCCCAACGCTTTGGGTACAGCGAGACGTACTTCTCGCAGCTCGTGCACAGGCGTTGCGGTGTGCGGGCGCGCGAGCTCATTGTGGCCACGCGGTTGCGCAGGGCGCGTGAGCTACTGCTTTCTACCGATCTAGCCGTCCATGATGTGGCGGCCATGGTTGGATATGAGAGCTACAGCCACTTCAATCGCATTTTCAGGCGAGCCTATCGCATAACGCCAGCAGCCTATCGCGCCTTCGCCTCGCGCGAGATGGCAGGGCTGGGATAGCTCAGCTGCACTTGCGCAAGTGGGCCCAGAGCCAGCGGAAGTCGGGCTGCCCCGGGTGCTCGACGTGCCCGTGGGCATCGTGGGATGCAACTACGGTGGCACCACCTCGGCGGCATGGATGACGCCTGAGCATGCGCGTGCTGTGCAGTCCTAGCTGGCGGCCGCATTCGACGCCAAGCTCCAGGGGCTGCCCTACGAGGAGCTGCTGGCGCATGGGCGCGTCAACGCGGCCAAGAACGACAAGGGCTACGCCACCTGGCCGGCTTGGAACGAGTTCTTCCTGCCGAGAACTCCCACGTTGGATGAGATCATGGCCTTCATGGCGGACGAGGCGGAGAGGGCTTCGGGACCTGCCGACGTCGGTGGGCTCGAGATTGGCGGTCAGCAGGCCAGCGAGGATGCAAGTACCGACATCCATCCCGGCATGATGACCCCCACCAAGGAGGCTCCGGGCGCCCTCTTTACCTACATGGTGCTCCCCATCGCGGGCTTTGCTACGCGCGGCGACGACCTCATCGTCATGCTCGATGGCGCGCCGGAGGGACTCGTTGAGGTGCGCTTTGCCTGCAGCAACTGGTTCCGCACCAACCTCTACAACGGCGCCGAGATTCCCGCGCTACCGTTTGCGGTGAGCTGCTAGGCCCCGTGACGCAGCCGGCGCACGCACCAAGAACCGCCCCAGGTGCAGGGCCCGGGGCGGTCGGGAGAGCGTATGCCGTACGTTCCTAGCGCGTGAAGCTCTTGAAGAAGTCCCACAAGTAGGCCGCCTCAGGCTTCCAGTTCCAGTGTGCCTGGTCCTTGATGGCCACGAGCTTCATGATGGGCTTGCCGTCGGCTCCGTTGAGCACGTTCTCCTGCGCGCTCTTCTCACCGAGCATGATGTCGTTGGTTTCGTCGAACTTGATGCCATACCACTCGTTTGCCTTCATGTCCATGTCTTCGGGCACGTCAAGGCCATTGACCTTCATGTAAGCCTGGAGCAGCGGGAAGATAGGCACGCGCGGGTCGACGTCCTGAATCCTCGTGCCCTGATCGTCCACGGGGAAGGAGTTCTTGCTGGACCCGTCCACCGGGATCATACCAAAGAAGTCGTGGTCGCCGCAGAGGTAGGTGAAGGGCACCGTGGGGCCGTCCCA
>CACXFC010000146.1 GCA_902766835.1 uncultured Coriobacteriaceae bacterium
CGGTGGTATGGCCGTCGGCGGCGGCATGGTTGCTGCCGTTGGTTACGCCATGGTTATCAACATGATGGCGACCCCCGAGGTCTGGCCGTTCTTCGCTCTCGGCTTCGTTGTTGCGTGCATCCCCCAGATTACCCTCATCGGCCTCGGCATCATTGGTGTTGCCCTTGCTCTCATCTACCTTGGCCTCAAGGACCTGGCCAAGCAGGGTGGCGGCGCTGGCGGCGGATCTGGCGATCCGCTCGGCGACATCCTCAACGACTACTAAGCCTCTAGGCCTTTAAGGAGTGTGATAAAAAATGGCAGAGAATGAAATCAAGCTTTCTGTTGCTGATCGTCGTTCAGTTTGGTGGCGTCATCAGTTCCTGCAGGGCTCTTGGAACTACGAGCGTATGCAGAACGGCGGCTGGTGCTATGCCATGATCCCGGCCATCAAGGCTCTCTACAAGGACAAGGATGAGCAGGCCGCAGCCCTCAAGCGTCACCTCGAGTTCTACAACACCCAGCCCTTCGTGTCCGCCCCGATCATCGGCGTTACCCTCGCACTCGAGGAGGAGCGCGCCAATGGTATCGAGATTGAGGACCAGGCTATCCAGGGCGTTAAGGTCGGTATGATGGGCCCGCTCGCCGGCGTCGGCGACCCCGTCTTCTGGTTCACCATTCGCCCGATTCTTGGCGCCCTCGGCGCCTCCATGGCCATGGGCGGCAGCATTGTCGGTCCGCTGCTGTTCTTCATCGCCTGGAACCTTATCCGCATGGCCTTCCTGTGGTACACGCAGGAGTTTGGTTACAGCGTCGGCACCACCATCGCCAAGGACCTCTCCGGTGGTCTGCTTGGCAAGATCACCGAGGGCGCATCCATCCTTGGTATGTTCATCATCGGTGCTCTGGTCCAGCGCTGGGTCTCCATCTCCTTCACCCCGGTCGTCTCGAGAATCACCCAGCAGGAGGGCGCCTACATCGACTGGAGCTCCCTGCCCGCAGGTGCTGAGGGCATCAAGAGCGCCCTCGAGCAGTACTCGGCGCTTGGCCCCACCGGCCTCAACGTCGAGAAGGTCACCACGCTTCAGGCCAACCTCGACCAGCTCATCCCTGGCCTGGCCGCCGTGCTCCTGACGCTGCTGTGCTGCAAGCTCCTCAAGAAGAACGTCTCCCCGATCACCATCATCCTGGCGCTCTTCGCAGTGGGCATCATCGGCCGTCTCCTCGGCTTTATGTAGGATTCTTTCGCTCGCAGGTCGTTTGACCTGACGACGATCGTTCCCTCGGCGACCGTCCTGTCTGGTTGCGCTAAAGTAGCCACGCAGGGCGGTCGCCCCTTTTATTGGCAAGACACTTGAGAGGACGTCTCGTGGCACAGTCGATGAACAGCTCGGTCGATCTGGTTATTAGGGCCACCTCGTTCCATAGCCTCACGGTCTATGGCGAACTGATGGTGGGCAACAATGCCATCGAGTTCTACAACGAGAAGAATCCCGAAGACTATGTCCAGATTCCTTGGACCGAGGTTGACCACGTGGCTGCGGAGGTGCTCTTTGGACGCATCATCTCTCGCTTTGCGGTGATTACCAAGGAGAGCGGACACTTTTCGTTCTCGACGCGTGACAACAAGGCGACGCTCCGTGCTATACGCGAATACGTTCCTGCCGATCACATGGTCAGGTCGGCGTCCTTCTTTGACGTGATCGGGCTTGGTATCAAGCGCCTTTGGCGCATGGTCTTTCGCGGAGGTGCCGAGTAGTCGCTCGACGTTATTACAAGATGTGTTGCGCGGAGGCGCCCGGGTTGGACTGTTCCTACCCGGGCGCCTCCGCGCATCCGTCATCTATAGGCATTCTGCCGATGCCTCATCCGTACCGTTTTGCTGCTGATTCATCGTTAAGGTGCATGCAACAGCGATGGGGGGGTGTGCCATGCACGAGATGGCCATGATGATTCGTCAGCAGTTCTTTGAGGGTGACGAGATACGCGATGCGGGGCTTACGACGCCCGACGACATCGAGCGCTTTGATGACATTGCCTATGGGGCAGACCCAGAATGGCAGATGCTGGATGTCTATCGTCCTAAGGGCGCCACGCTTCCGCTTCCGGTCATTGTGAGCATTCACGGGGGTGGCTGGGTCTATGGCGACAAGGAGCGCTACCAGTGGTACTGCATGAACCTTGCCCAGCGCGGCTTTGTGGTAGTCAACTTCACGTACCGGCTTGCTCCGGAGTTCCAGTTCCCCGCCAGCATGGAAGATACCTGCCTGGCGTTTCAGTGGATGGTCGACCATATCGCGCAGTACGGCGGCGACCTTGAGCATGTCTTTGCCGTGGGTGATTCGGCGGGAGGTCACATGCTGGGACTCTTCTGCAACATGTGCACCAACCCTGCCTATGCGGCTGAGTATGACTTCGCGGTGCCTCAGGGCTTTGTCCCCACGGCCGTTGCGTTCAACTGCGCGGCGTTCCACATTGAGGTCAATGACGATCCCAATGACCTGACCTCGGCGTTGATGGTGGACTACCTGCCCAATGGCGTTGACGAGCATGAGATCAGCCTTGTCAACGTGGTGCCGCACGTGACAGCCGACTTCCCGCCCTCGTACATCATGACGTGTGACGGAGACTTCCTCCACGATGCCGCAGAGCCTATGAGCAAGCTGCTGCGCAAGCTTGGGGTGGTTCACGAGCTGCATGTCTATGGTGGCATTGGCGAAGAGCTCCCGCACGTGTTCCATTGCAACATGAAGAGCGAGGACGCTCGCCGCTGCAACGATGACGAGTGCCGCTTCTTCAAGCGCTTCGTATAGCGGCGCATCAACGACTGTTTTGATAACGCCCCAGTCTTGTACATAAGCACAACAGATAGAGAGGAACGACCATGGCACAGTATCTGGTACTCGACATAGGCGGCACCTTCATCAAGTACGCCATCATGGATGGCGAGGCGCAGTTCATCGAGCAGGGCAAGGTGCCCGCGGTGACGGACACCGAGGAGGGTACGCTCGGCGCGCTTGCTGGCGTGCGTGACGCCGTGGCTGATTATGACTACGACGGCGTGGCCATATCAATGCCAGGTCGCATTGACACTGCGCGTGGCATTGCGCACACGGGCGGAGCATTCCAGTGGGTGCACGATTATCCAGCTGCCGAGAAGTATGGTGCAGTCTTTGGCAAGCCCTGCACCATAGCCAACGACGGCAAATGCGCTGCCAGTGCCGAGAACTGGATTGGCGCCTTGGCCGACGTCAATTCGGGTGCTGTGCTTGTGTTGGGAACGGGCATTGGCGGCGGTATCGTCATCAACAACGAGGTGTGGATGGGTGCCACCGGTGGCGCTGGCGAACTGTCTGCCTTCATCACCAATCACGAGGGCGTGAAGAACGGCCTAGGATGGGGCAACATCGGCATCATGTGGGCAGCACATATCTCTGCGGGCTCCATTACGGGCAAGTACGGGGCCATCAAGGGCATCGAGAAGGCCGACGGCATCATGCTCTTTGACGCCTACGATGCGGGCGACCCCGTTGCCCAGGACGTGCTCAAGACCTTTGGCGAGGAGGCTGCGGCAGGCATCTGCTCGCTGCAGAGCGTGCTCGACCTGGAGCGCTACGCCATTGGTGGCGGCATTAGCGCCAGACCCGAGACCACCCAGATCATCAGGGACGCTGTGGACGCGCTCTTTGACCCCTACGTCGACTTCCTGCCGTACGGCAAACCCGAGATCGTGACGTGCAAGTTTGGCAACGAAGCCAACTTGATTGGCGCGCTCGCCTTCCATCTGAACAAGTAACCTGTGTGACGCGGGGACGGTCCTTTTCGCACATCCATGTGCGTCAGGGACGGACCTCACGTCATGCATGCTGCCGTTGGCTGGATGCCA
>CACXFC010000147.1 GCA_902766835.1 uncultured Coriobacteriaceae bacterium
CCAGTCATCGGGATACAGGCCGTGGATGTTGCCAATGCCGCAGGCGAGGAAGTCAACGCCGAGGTCGGCGATGGCCTTGCACTCTGCCGGGTCAGCAAGCTCGCCAGCGGAGGCGACGCCATCCTCGACGCCACCGATGCCGCCAACCTCAGCCTCGACGGAGATGCCCTTGCCGTGGCAGAGCTTCACGATCTCGGCGGTGCGCTCGCAGTTAATCTCGAAGGTGGGCTCATGCGAGCCGTCATACATGATGGAGGTGAAGCCGGCGTCGATGGCCTTGAAGCAGTCCTCGTAGGTGCCGTGGTCGAGGTGCATGGCAACGGGCACGGTGATGTTCATGTAGTCGACGAGGTCCTTGACGACGTCAGCGACGACCTTGAAGCCCATTTGCCACTTGGCGGCGCCAGCGGTGCACTGGATGATGACAGGAGACTGGAGCTCCTCGGCGGCCAGGAGGATGGAGCGCGTCCACTCGAGATCGTTGGTGTTGAAGGCGGGGATGCCATAGTGGCCTGCAACAGCGGCGTCGAGCATGTACTTAGCGTTAACGAGCATGTGGTACCTCCAATTGTTTGGACTTCCATAACTTGGTTCATTTTACCGCGCGCATAGCCCATCACGCTTCCCGCTCTCCGTCAATATGCGCTTTTTTGGGTGAGCGTAGGTTTTGTGACCACTTAGGGCGAGAAGGGTATAACCTAGCACGCTACAGTTTGGGTCACCTCAAGGAAAGGGTTTGCGTTGGCTCAACGACATATGGACAGCTCGGCACAGGCAGCCGAGCCCGAAGAAGAGAAGAAGGGAATACTATCCGCGGTGTCTATGCCCGCAATTCTTGCAGGCGTGCTCACCTCGATAACATCCTTCCTCTTCTCGTCAAAGCTAGGACTTACCGGCTCCCTCATCGGAGCCGCCATTGCGGCCGCCGTCTCCACGACCGCGTCGCAGCTGTATAACGCCATGATCAATTCGTCCGTAGAAAAGATCCAGGACCTCTCGGAGCACATGAAGATGCATAACGAAGAAACGCAGCAGACCGCTGCCATGGGCGGCATCGAGAAGACGCAGGTGCGCCCTCAGCCCGCGGGATACTACGAACCCAGCCAGACCTCCGAATACTATGAGCTGGAGACCCCCGTTGCGCCTGCAGAGCTTCGCGACGAGGCAGCGCGCCGCCACGGCGCCACCATCATGAGGCGCACGTTTATCGTGGCCGTTGTTGCCGCACTGGTGGCCCTGCTCGCCTACGCCGTCATCGTCAACGTCGCCACCAAGGGCCAGGGCATTGGGCCCACTTCCATCGAGGAGATAACGCAGCCCGCGCCTGTCGAGGAGACTACTGACACCACGGCTACGGATACCGAGGCACAGGCCACGCAGGACGAGACGGCGCAGCAGACCAGCCAGACCGAGACGCAGGCGACCGTTGACCCCACCGCCACCGTGGAGGGCACCACGCCGAGCACCGATGCCGGCACCACGACCGACACCACCACCCAGAACCCGACTGGCGGCACCGCTGCTGACAGCAGCAGCCAGAGCTCGACTGCCACGCAGGGCGGCACCACAGACACCGCCACAACGGACACGAGCGCCACGACAGGCACCGACACAGCCGCTCCCGCAGTGTAAGGCGACGTACGTCGAGGAAATAAAGGGACACGCCCTTTTTTGCCCCGCGGGGCAAAAAAGGGCGTGTCCCTTAATTGCGTGTGTCAAAAGGCCTATTCGTCAAACATCAGCTGGTCGAACGTGTAGAATCCCGGAGCGCAGCCCAGCAGCTTCTTGGCGGCGGCAACCGCTCCGTTCACGAAGATCTGCCTGCTGGTGGCCCTGTGCGTGAGGCACAGCTCCTCGTCGGGGCCAAAGAAGTGCACCTCGTGCGTGCCGGCCACCGTGCCTCCACGCAGCGCGTGCATGCCAATCTCGCGCTGCGGGCGCGCGCCGACCATTCCCTCGCGGCCATGGGTCACCGGGACCTCGCCGGTCGGATCAACACAAGCGCGCAGCATCTCGGCCGTACCGGACGGCGCGTCGGCCTTCTGGTTGTGATGCGTCTCGACGATCTCGACGTCCCAGCCGGGCGCCGCCGCCCACCATCGCGTTCTCGTATGGTGGTCAAGCCCTCGCCTTCATTCTATCCGAGCGACACGGTGGCAACTCTGACGCATGGTCAAAAAACAACGCACTGCAAGGGGGGATTTATGTACTATTATGGTTGCCTGTTTTATGGTTGGGGCAGCAGCTTGGGCATTGGAGGTGGCAATTTGGGCATGAAGAGCAGTCACCTAGCCCCTGCTGTGCAGTTTGGCCTCTGGTTCTTTGCCTTCATGCTGCTCGAGTCCTTTGTAAACAGCAGCTTCGTGGCGCTTCTTGGCGCTGAGGCAGTGAATGCCGCCTATTCCGTTGGCATCATATGCACGGCGTCCGGACTGCTCGCGTTTGGTCTTGCGCACGCAAAGCACAAGGCTTGGTGCAAGAGCTTGGTTCCCGCTGCGGCCGTTGTCTGCTCAGCGGCGGCTATCGGCATGGCCTACGCGCACCATACCTTCCCACTTGCAGTCTTTTCCTGCGTGGCCCTGCTCGCATGCGGTTTCGTAGGGGGCAAGGCGCACCTTGGGATTGCACTTGAGTATGGCGAGGGTCCTACCTGCGGCCGCATGATTGGCGCAGCAGCGGGCTGCGCGGTCTGCGTTCAGTTTCTGGTCCAGAATTTTACGCAAGGGCAGATACCGACGCTCGCATGTATCCTGGCCTCAATGGTTGTCCTCCTGCTGCATGCTCGTAGGAGGCACTCCGACCTTCCAACACATGTGGCTTCCGACATGTGGGCCCGAACATGGCCATCAGACCCAGCAGACCGGCACCGCCACGGCATCTTCCTCGTGGTTTCGGCAGCCATCCTCACCGTCATATTCAGTCTCAACGACGCGGTCGTGGTGGCACTCGACGCCTCGGGCAGCATGACGCTCTTCAGCGGGATACGCCTCTACTACGCACTCGGACTCGTGGTCGCAGGATGCCTCTTCGACCTCACCCCTCGCCCCTCCTTCACCTTCTCCACCGTTGCGGTGCAGATGCTGGCCGTACTCGTACCCTACTTCCTTGGAACCCCTGAGTGGTACAGCCTCAACATGGCACTCTTCTACTTCTACGGTGGGTTCTACGTGGTATTCATCACCGCTGAGTTCGTGGCGTTCTCAGGCCAGATGAGCAACAGCGCCCTGTGGGCGGGCCTGGGGCGCACGACGCGAAGTTACGTGACTGGGCTGAGCGTCATTCCCATCTCGCTGCTCTATGCTGCTTTTGGCGTCATCTCGCTGGTCGCGCTGGGAATCGCCCTCAACATGGCGCTGCTCGCGGTGTGCGCACTGGACGCTCTGTTACTCACCCGCTACCGCCTGCCCGAACAGCAGGCGAGCACCTGCGGTGACCAAAAGGCGGCAGTCTCCGACTTCGACGAACGTAATCTCGAGCAGTTTGCACAGGAGTTGGGGCTTACCGACCGGGAGCGCGAGGTGCTTTCCTTGATGGTCACCACGGAGGACGAAAACCAGAAGATGGCCAACGATCTTGACATATCGAGGCGGACCCTCCAGCGCCACATCGCGCATGTATACGAGAAGGCGGGCGTCCAGTCTCGAATCGGGCTTTACAAAGTAGTGGTTGCCTACGCCGCAGCCCAGAGAGGCTAGAGGGCTCTCGACGACGTCGTGACTGGTACCGGCTCCATGCCGGGCAGGCACCATGTGATGCATATATATGCTGGTAGACGGCTTATGGCACACATGTGACGTAGTGCCACGCCACACCAGCAGGCGGTTCTGGCGCTCATGTGACGCTGTTTCGCGCCGCCTATTCAGAAAGAATCAATCTGTGTTTCTATTCCTACATCGGAGTGAATCCGATCTCAGGCCACGAGAGGATTGGTTCTATGAAGAAACGAAACGAGAAGCCGAGAAGGGCGGTAGCGGCTCTTTTGGCTTTGGGCCTTACGGTCATGCAGATCCCGGGCCACGCTCTTGCTACGGAAGACTACAACGAGACGGTCAACGTCGTCGCATCGGATTATTCCACCGACAAGAGCGCTGAGGTCGGCGATATCACCGTCCCCTCCGGCAGTGACGCCGCACAGGTGTATGCGTTCGATGGCAAGAGCGCTTCCCTCGTCGCAGGCAACATCACGGGGGGAGACGAATCCAAGGGCGTGGACACCTCTGCGACCCACGCGTCAAGCAGCGCCACGACCACTGTGAACGGCAATGTCGTGACGGGCGACGATGCCGTTGAGACCTCTGCCATTTTTAACGGCAGCGCCGTCGTCACGGTGAACGGTGATGTTTTGGCATACCAAACGGGCACCGGCGTCGTGACAAGTGCGGAAGGCTGCGAAGGCGAAGGCGAGACTACCGCCAACGTCACCGTGAACGGCAACGTGAGCGGTGTGGCAAGCGGAATCGATGCATATGCCATCGAGGGCGGCTCTGCCACTACCACGGTGAACGGAGACGTAAGCGGTGCCAGTCGAGGTGTCAACGCCACGGCCGAGGACAGCGGCAAGGTGGACGTCACAGTGAATGGAGACGTCTCCTCATATGAGATCGGCATCCGTACCGAAAGCCAGGACGAGGGATCGAGCACAGACGTCACTGTCATCGGCAACGTGACGGCGACGTATGACTACGGCATTCGCGAGAAGACGGACAGGGGCGGCTCCTCGAACGTCACCGTGACAGGTGACGTCACAGGAGCAGTGGGAGCGCTCGCCGCCACCTTTGGCGATACAGAATATTTCTTCGGGGATATCGATGACGCTGAGAACGACTATGCGCTGTCCGCCATCGACGGCGGCACCATCACCCTCGTCATTGACGGTGACCTTACGGGTACAAGCGGAGCTGGACTTGAAGTCGGCATGAGCGGCAAGAGCGGGACTGTCGATGCGCTCGTGACCGGCACCATCTCTGGCAATGCCTCGAACGGGTATGCCGGAGTCGATATCTGGGACACGGACGCGGCGAACAACACCTCGCTCACCACGTGGAAGATAACCCCCAACAGCGAGGGAACCGTTGCGTCAGTGGAGCATGGCAGCGACCCTTCGGAGCTGTTTGAAGCTGCCATCAACTACATCGTGAAGGTCCTCCAACCGGAGGTTGGCGCGAGCCTCAGCGTCACCAACGCCGCGGGCGAAGCACTTGGGCAAAGCCACGGCTACGATGTTGCACATGAGGGCGAGACGGTGCTCTTGAAGGTTGACCTCGAGCCTGGCTACGTGCTTGTAGGTGCGTATGGAGACGCGGGGAAGCAGATCCCCCTCTCCCAAGATGCGGATGGCAACTGGTACCTCCAGGTTCCTAAAGGAGGCGGCGTGATGCTGAATGCCGTCGTCAAGCCCATGTCTGATCTAGAGCCCGACGAGCCCGTGACACCCGAGCCGGAGCCCGACGAGCCCGTGACGCCTGAGCCGGAGCCCACGCTGGAGCCCGAGCCTGCCGCCGATGAACCCGCGACTCCCGCAAAGGCAACGACTGCAGCGGTCGAGCCAGCAACGCAAGCTGCCTCTACCACACCTGCTGCTCAAGCAAAGACGAAGTCCGCGGCAGCCGCAGCAATGCCCGCAACGGGTGACGAGACTCCCGTGCGCGCCATGACGCTCGTACTGTGCACCTCCTTGGTTGCCTTTGCCGCGAGCGCGATACTGCGGAGGAAGGATGCTGCTGGCAGGCGCAAGCACGCCGCCCGGTAGCGCTGCCCTCGTACGCAGATGACACAAAGGCCTCGTCGATGGAAACACCGGCGAGGTCTTCGTTTTGTAGGCGTCAGGCAACCCGTGCATGACGTCCCGCGTCTGCCGCCTGTGTCATTGGGTCAGTCTCTATCCTGCAGTTATGCCGCAGCCCAGCACGCCGCTCGAATGCGGAAAAGGGCGGCACCCCCGACCGCAGCTGTGAACTGCCTCCCATTTCTTGGACACGAGAAATGGGAGGCACCTTTATGGGAATGGTCATATATGACGTCGAGCTGAGATTGAAGG
>CACXFC010000148.1 GCA_902766835.1 uncultured Coriobacteriaceae bacterium
AAAAGCGCACACGGATGTGCCGCAAGAACCGACCCCAAGGCACGCGCATGTGCGCAAACCGGCCGGAGTGGGAATCGGGGACGGTCCCCGATTCCCACGGATGTGAAACAAGGACGGTCCCCGATTCCCACGCTAGAGATGAGCTGCTACGAAGGTGGCAAGCTCGGCCAGGGGGACCTCCACCTGGTCGTGCGTCTGCATGTTGCGGACCGTGGCCACACCCTTGGCCACCTCGTCCGAGCCCAGCACCACGCACAGCTGCGCGCCAAGCTTATTCGCCTGCTTGAACTGCGCCTTCAGCGAGCGGCCCTGGTAGTCGGCCTCGGTGCGCACGCCCGCCTGACGCAGGGCAAGCGTCGCCGAGAACGCGGCGGCGCGCTGCTCGGGCATGCAGGCCACATACACGCAGCCGGGCTCCTCGCCAGCCAGGTCGATGCCCAGCGACTGAAGCGCCAGGTAGATGCGCTCGAACCCAACGGCCCAACCAATACCGGGCGTGGGCTTGCCGCCCTCAAGCTCCATCAGGCCGTCGTAGCGGCCGCCGCCACCGATGGCGCCAACGCCAGCGCCCTCCACCTCAACCTCAAAGACGGTGCGGGTGTAGTAGTCAAGGCCGCGCACCAGCGTCGGGTCCTCCGTGTAGGCAATGCCGGCCTCGTCCAGATAGCGCTTGACCTGCTCGTAGTGCGCGCGGCAGTCGTCGCAGAGGGCCTCGTCCACCTTAGGCGCACCCTCCATGACCTCGCGGCAGTGGTCGTTCTTGCAGTCGAAGGCGCGCAGCGGGTTGAGCTCGGCGCGCTCGATGCAGTCCTCGCACATCTCGTCGGCGTGGCTCAGGATGAAGCTGCGCACGGCCTCACGATAGGCCGGACGGCAGGCGGCGTCGCCCATGGAGTTGATCACGAGGTGCAGCTTGGTGGGGTCGAAGCCCAAGCGCTTGAAGTACTCCATGAGCACGATGATGCACTCGGCGTCGGCCGCGGGGTCGGAGGCACCCAGCCACTCAAGGCCCACCTGGTGGAATTGACGCAGGCGACCCTTCTGCGGACGCTCGCCGCGGAACATTGCCTCGGCATACCACAGCTTTGCCGGCGCGCCACCCTGCGGGACGAAGTTGTGCTCAACGGCAGCGCGCACCACGCCGGCCGTGCCCTCGGGGCGCATGGCCATGCGCTGGCGTGGCTTGAGGTGCGCCTCGCTCCCCCGCTCCAGAACCTCGGGCAAAAGGGCGCCGGAGAACACGCGGAACATCTCCTTGCGCACCACGTCGGTCGACTCGCCAATGCCATGCACGAAGGTGTCGACCTGCTCCAGCGCCGGCGTCTCAATCAGGTCGAAGCCATAGGCGTCGAACAGCTCGCGCGCGACATCGGTCATGTGCTGCCAAGCGCGCATGTAGCCGCCAAACAGATCCTCGGTTCCCTGCACCCTCTGTGCCATGAGGCATCAGCCCCTCTCATTGTGTTTAGTCACTGATGCGCAAGTATAGCGCAACAGCGGATTTGCGCATGGTACGCGCACCTGACACACCCAAAGGCAACTAAGGGACACGCCCTTTTTTGCCCCGCGGGGCAAAAAAGGGCGTGTCCCTTAGTTGCCGGAGCCGTCCCTGCGACGGCTCCGGATTCACACACGTATGCGTAACCTACGCGATCTTCACGACCCAGCCGAACTTGTCCTCAATCTCGCCGGACTGGATGCCGGTGAGGGTCTCGCGCAGCTTGGCCAGAACGGGGCCGACGTGCTCCATGCCCGCGCCAAAGACGTGCTCGACGCCCTGCTGGTCAACGACCTTGCCCACGGGGCTGATGACGGCCGCGGTGCCGCACATGCCGCACTCGACAAACTGGTCGATCTCGTCAAAGCGCACCTGGCGCTGCTCGACCTTCATGCCCAGCATCTCCTCGGCAACCTGCACCAGCGAGCGACGCGTGATGGAGGGAAGGATCGAGTCGGTGGCGGACTGCGGAACCACCAGGGTGCCGTCCTCCTTCACCAGCAGGAAGTTGGCGCCGCCGGACTCCTCGACGTAGGTGTGGGTCTGCGGGTCGAGGAACATGTTGTCGGCGAAGCCCTCCTCGTGCGCCAGCACGCTGGGGTACAGGCTCATGGCGTAGTTGAGGCCGGCCTTGATGTTGCCGGTGCCGTGAGGAGCGGCGCGATCGTACTCGGGAACCTTGAGCGCCACGGGCTGTACGCCGCCCTTGTAGTAGGGGCCGACGGGGGTGACCAGGATGCGGAACTGGTACTCAGTGGCGGGCTTGACGCCAATGACGTTGCCGGTGGCGATCATGAACGGGCGGATGTAGAGCGTGGCGCCGGAGCCGAAGGGCGGGACCCATGCGAGGTTGGCCTTCACGACCTGCTTGACGGCCTCGACGAAGCGGTCCTCGGGGAACGGCGGCATGACGATGCGGCGGGCGGAGTCGGCCATGCGGGAAGCGTTCATGTCGGGGCGGAAGCAGACGATGCTGCCGTCCTTGGTGGTGTAGGCCTTCAGGCCCTCGAAGACCTCCTGGCAGTAATGGAAGATGCCTGCGCACTCGGAAAGCTGCAGCGTGTGGTCGGGCGTGAGGATGTCCTCGCCCCAAGCGCCATCCTTGTAGTTGCAGACATAGCTGTAGTCGGTGGGGGTGTAGGCAAAGGTCAAGCTACCCCAGTCGATGTCCTTCTTCTCCATGGCAAGCTCCAATCGCTACGCCGCGCCCGGCGGTGCGGCACATACAGACTGCTGATAAGGGTACTACCGTTGGGAGGAAGTACACAAAAACGTGCCACCGCTGAAACAATCGAGAGGAGAGATTCGGGGCAATTAGGGGACACGCCCTTTTTTGCCCCGCGGGGCAAAAAAGGGCGTGTCCCCTAATTGCCCCGAACGCCTTACAGGCCTGCTTGCTCCTCGTAGGGCATGAGCTCAGCGATGAAGCCCAGGCGGGAGAGCTCCTCCCCTATCTCGTCGAGGACCTCCTCGCTCTCGGCGGACACGTGATGGAAGTGGTACCCAGACGTCACCTTCGAGAGCAGCGTGGACTTGCTCGAGGCGAGGTCGTCCAGGTAGCGGCGCACCTCGCGGCGGTTTGCCAGCCCAAGGGCCGCTTCCAGCTTGCCGTAGGCGCGGTGGTTCACAATCACGTCCTCCACCGTGCCGCCCAAGTCGACGATGGCAAACAGCTCCTCCTGCACGCGGTCCTCGTCGTGGCACACCTTGAACAGCCGCCGGCACGGGCCGCCGTTGCGCTGCAGCACGTAGCCGCTGTGCGTCGAGACGATGTCGTTGCCCTCGCTGCGCAGAAGCGCGATGTCGTGCACGATCACCTGGCGGCTCACGCCACACCTGCTGGCAATGTCGCTGCCCGCAATGGGCTCGGTCGCGCCCTCAAGCAGGGCAAGGATCTCAAACCTGCGCTGATTCCCGTTCATGGCGCACCTACCCCAGAACCGTGAGGTGCTTGAGCGACAGGTCGAGAATCGGCGCAGAGTGCGTCAGCGCGCCGGACGAGACGATGTCCACCCCCAGGTCCACCAAGGCGGCAGCGTTTTCAGCCGTCACGTTGCCCGAGACCTCCACCTCGGCGCGCCCGTCGATGAGGGCGATGGCCTCGCGCATCGCGTCGTGGTCCATGTTGTCGAGCATGATGATGTCGGCGCCGGCCTCGACGGCCTCGCGCACCATGTCGAGCGTCTCCACCTCCACCTCGACCTTGCGCACGAACGGCGCATGGGCGCGCGCCGCCGCCACGGCCTGGGCAATGCCGCCGGCCGCGTCGATGTGGTTGTCCTTGAGCATCACGCCGTCCGACAGGTTGTAGCGATGGTTGCCGGCGCCACCCACGCGCACGGCCTCCTTCTCAAACACGCGCATGTTGGGCGTGGTCTTGCGCGTGTCCACCAGGCGCGTCTTGGTGCCCGCGAACAGCGCCGCCATGCGCCGGGTGTAGGTGGCAATGCCGCTCATGCGCTGCAGGTAGTTGAGCGCCACGCGCTCGGCGGAAAGCAGCGCCCGCACGTCGGCCTCAACGATGGCCAGCTCCTGGCCCTTGTGCACCTCGTCGCCCTCGCCGACCGTGGCATGCACCTCAGATGTGGGGTCGAGCAGCGAAAACGCCAGCGCGAACACGTCCAGGCCGCAGATGACGCCGTCCTGCTTGGCAATCAGGTGCACCTGCCCGCGCTCGGCCTCGGGCATGACCGACGCGGTCGACACGTCCTCGCTCGTGATGTCCTCCTGCAGGGCCATGCGCACCAGCGGCTCGGCCTGCAGCTTCAGCGTAATGGGATTCATGCCTTCCTCCCCCTCTTCTGCGCGTCCTGCTCGCGGGCGATGTTCAGGGCCGCACGCCGCGCGAACACCATGCTCTCAAGCAGCGAGTTTGACGCCAGGCGGTTCTTGCCGTGCACACCGTTGCAACTGGTCTCGCCCGCGGCGTAGAGGTGTGGCATCGTCGTGCGGCTCGTGGAGTCCACGTGGATGCCGCCCATCAGGTAGTGTTGCGCCGGAACCACCGGGATGGGCTCGCGGCAGATGTCGTAGCCCTCCTGCAGGCACCGCCGGTAGATGTTGGCAAAGTGCGTGGTTATGACCTCGTTGGGCACGTTCTCAAACGACAGCCACACGTAGGGGGTGTGGTCGATGTCCATCTGGCGATAGATGGCCTCGGTCACCACGTCGCGCGGCTGGAGCTCGTCGGTGAAGCGCTGGCCCTTCGCGTCAAGTAGGATGGCGCCCTCGCCGCGGCAGCTCTCCGAGATGAGGAACGACCGGTCGGGCTTGGGCGTGTAGAGGCTCGTGGGATGAATCTGCACGTAGTCCATGTGCTCGAGCTCGATGCCCGCCTGCTTGCACACGCGGCAGCCGTCGCCGGTGAGGCTGCGGAAGTTCGTGGAGCGCGGGTACAGGCCGCCCACGCCACCCGTTGCGAGGATCGTGTCCTTGGCCAGAAACATGATCGCCTCGTTGGCACCGTCGGTTGCCAGTACGCCGCGGCACACGCCGTCCTCCACCAGCAGGTCGCGCATGGTGGTGTACTCGCGGATGGCCACGTTGGTGCGGCGCTCCACGGCCATGCGCAGCTTGGTGGTGATCTCGGCGCCCGTGAGGTCGGCCGTGTGCAGGATGCGCGGGCGCGAATGGGCACCCTCGCGCGTGTAGTCGAGCGCGCCGTCGGGCGTGCGGTCGAACTTGACGCCCAGCGACATGAGGTCGTCTATCAAAGGACGGCTCTCGCGAATCATGATGTCGACGCTCTCGTGCCGGTTCTCGTAGTGGCCGGCGCGCAGCGTGTCCTCAAACCACGGTTCGTAGTCCTCGTCGTCGCGCTGCACGCAGATGCCGCCCTGCGCAAGCATGCTGTCGCAGCTGGCCACGTCTTCCTTGCAGATCATCTCGATCGACAGGGTCTGCGGCAGGTTGAGGGCCGCGTAGAGCCCGGCCACCCCGCATCCCACGATGAGCACGTCGCAGCTGACCTCCTCGCAGCCCTGGAGGTCGATCTGCGGAGCGGGCGCCCCCGCGCCGAGGGCGATCATCGGGCCGCCAGCTCGAGCATGCGCTCGAGTGGGGTCGTGGCTGCCTCAACGCAGGTGGGCATGCCCACCTCGCCCGTGCCGTCGCGCAGGCAGGCCAGCACCTTCTCGGGCGTGACCTTGGCCATGTTCACGCACACCGGCGTGGTGCGCGGGAAGTAGAAGCGCTTGCCCGAGCCCTCGGTCATCTTCTCCATCTCGCGGCGCACGCCCACCACGGTCAGCACGATGAACTCCTCGGCGTCGCTTTGCGCAACGTAGTCGATCATCTGCTTGGTGGAGCCGATGAAGTCCGCCTCCTGCAGCACCTCCTGCGTGCATTCGGGGTGCGCGATGACGCGGGCGTTGGGGTGAGCCAGCTCAAGCTCCTCCACCTCTTGCGGGATCATCCGGTGATGGATGGGGCACCAGCCACGGTTGAGGATGAAGTTCTTCTCGGGCACCTGCTCGCTCACGTAGTGGCCCAGGTGCATGTCGGGGATGAACAGGATGTTGTGCTGCGGAAGCTCGCGCACCACCTTGACCGCGTTGGACGAGGTGACGCAGACGTCGCTCCAGCTCTTGATCTCGGCGGTCGAGTTGATGTAGCACACCACGGCAAGGTCGTCGTAGCGCTGCTTGATTGCATCGACGTCGGCCTTGTTCACCATGTGCGCCATGGGGCAGTCGGCCGTGACGTCGGGGAGCAGCACCGTGCGCTCGGGGTTGAGCATCTTGGCGCTCTCGGCCATGAACGACACACCGCACAGCACGATGGTGGAGCACTCCAGCGTACGCGCCAGACGTGCCAGGTAGAACGAGTCGCCCACGTAGTCGGCCATGTCTTGGACCTCGGGCGGCACATAGTAATGGGCAAGGATGACGGCATCCTTTTCGCGCTTGAGCCGCGCGACCTCGGCGGCAATGTCCATACGGACCCCTCTCCTCATGGATCGATGTAGGCCGTAGTATACATGAGTAAAGACAGTTGTAAATACATCTGACAAGACAGTTTGCAGAATCTACGGAGAGGGCGAGGTGTGGTGTGTCAGGGGGACGGGGGTGTTGGCACGCCGTGTGTCAGGGGGACGGGGGTCGGTTTTCGCACATGTCTGTGCCTTGGGGTCGGTTCTTGCGGCACATCCGTGTGCGCTTTTTGCAAAAGCGCACACGCATGTGCCGCAAGAACCGAC
>CACXFC010000149.1 GCA_902766835.1 uncultured Coriobacteriaceae bacterium
ATGACGATGAGGTCGTAGTTGCCCCAGCGCAGCGTCTCGAGGTTGATGTCACCAGAGAAGCCCGTATAGCGACTCAGGTCGGTGTGGTTCAGCACGTCGAAGTTCAGCCGGTCGTCCACGAGCGGGTTGCGCTCGTCGTTTCCCGTGTAGAGCGTCCAGTTCTCGCGCAAACGTTTCGGGCACAGCACCAGCACGCGGTCGTTGCGCTCCTGGTAGTACTTGATAACGGCCAGCGCTTCGAAGGTCTTGCCCAGGCCGACCGAGTCGGCGATGATGCAGCCCTTGTACCGCTCGAGCTTGCGGATGGCACCCACCACGGCATCACGCTGGAAGTCGTAGAGCTTGTTCCACACGGCCGAGTCGGTGAAAGAGAGACCCGGCTTTATCGGATCGGTCTCCTCCATGTCCGCCATGAAGTCACGGAACACGTGATACAGCGTCAGGAAGTACACGAACTCGGGCGCGTTCTCGCGGTAGAGCGTCCCGATCTGCTCGGCGACCTGCTCGGTCACGTCAGCCACCATGGAGGGGTTGTCCCAGATGCCGTCGAACATCGCCTTCAGACCCTGAGCCTCGGCAGCCCCCGAGTATGACCCGTAGCCGCCCACGACGCCCGCCTTGCGCTCGTAGCCTAAGCCCTCAAGCGTAAAGGGCAGGTTGAAGCCCTGGAAGCCATCAGCGGAACCGTCGGCGTGTGAAAGGTGATAGACAGATCCAGACTGCACCACGCCGCGCGAACGAGAAGAGCGGAAGGAGGCCTTTGCACGCACCCACTCGGCACACTCGTGAGCCAATGCCCGCTGGTTCAGGTTGTTGCGTAGCGTCAGCTCGAGTCCTGTGCCACCGATACCGCGCTCCCGCCCGCGCTGAGATATGACGAACTCGCGCGGATCCTTTAGGTCGGACATCTGCTGAACAAATGTCGGTTCATCGAAAATGAAACGCAAATCCTCGATGTGCGATAGCTCGTCCTTCAGCTCCCCATATGCAAACACGGTAAAGTACGACGAGATGATAGAGAGACGATCGCACGGCCTGAGCCTTGACCGAAGCTTGTCTCCCAACGCATTGACGCCTTCGTTGCTGAGAAACTCCATACGCATACCTCGGTTGATTGTGTTAGTCGCAGTATTCAATTCTAATTCAGCGATGTTTCTGTAGCCTCATGGGTTAGGGCAACGGCGTGCGGTTCGACATCCGTAAAAAAGAGCTGCCGCCCATCTTGGAGGGCGGCAGCTCCAGGTTCATACGCTATTGATTGCTAATACCAGTGCATCTAGTTCAGAACCGTGACCCTCGGCCTGTCGAGCACCCGCAGCGCCTCCTCGCGCTGGCTGGGACTGAACATGATGCACGGTCCCGTCCAGTCGGCCCCGAACATGTCAAGCATGAAGAGGAAGTCCTCCTCGCTCTTAGGAACGAGGTAAGGATAGCCATATTTCCACTTAGGCCTCAACGTGAGTTGGCCCCTCTTCGTTCGAGCAAGACTCGAGCACTTTCTCTACATCGGCGACAGACTCGTTCACTTCATCGCAAATCATCCGGAGAACGGAAACTGCAACCAGAGAGTCAATCGTACCCCATTGGGTTGCCGCCACCGCACACAACTGCATTGTCGTAATCGCGGCGTTTGTTATCGCGTCGGAAAGGCCGTATACGCTCGGCCCCGCGATATGGCCGTCCTGCATTGGCGGCTGACTCATGCGGAAGGTAATTCCCTTGGGGTTCGCATGCACCCCATGGCTTGCGAGGCGATAGTATCCCCTCATGTGCCCGAGGCTCACGTTCTCCTCGATGTTCGCAAACCTGACGCGATTATTGCGCAGGGCTCTAGCCGCCCAGCCGTAAGGCCCTTCGAAGCCGCTTCCATATCGCCTTAGTGCCTGTTGATAGGCTTCCTCTATCTTGTCGAGATCCTCCTGCTCAAGAGGAGGGTATCCTAGGCTTCCGCATACACGGGTATACTCGCGTGCTGCCTTCCTGGACTCAACCGCTTCGTGGGCGAAGTATCGTTCCGCAACGTCGTTGCCATGCTCGACAATGAAGCTCAGGGTAACGTTGAGCTCGTGCAGCGATCTCCACCGAGCCAAGGCACCCTCGGCATACCCATTCCTTACCAAGGCTATGATCTCACCGAGCAACTGACAAGCTCTGGCTTGGGCGGCAACTGTCAGTCTCAGCGTGGCGCTGTCCTGGAGCTCGTTGGAGGCGATGCGGTCATTGACGTCGTCTATGCCAATGTCTGCCGAAGCAATTGCAATGTATCTCATCTTCTCGAGCAGCTCTATTGGCCGATGCCAGTACGAGTCAATCTCATCGAGAAACTGAGAAGCGTCTTCGGCTCTTGCCGCGCCAATTGACGGCCAATCACCATCAAGTGCATGCTTCTGCGCCTCCGCCGTACGCTCCACTAACGACTCGAGTGCCTCGTCGTTAAGAGCCCTTTCTTCAAGCTTGGCAAGCTTGTCCATCAGCTCCTGGATCTCTTCATCAGAAAGGCTAACTATTATTTCCCCCTCATCGTCCCCGGGAACATCCAAGGAAAGCGATGACAGATCGCCGTCACGCACGGCTCGAAGAACCTCTTCCTTTTGCTCAGTGGATAGACTTGCGCCTGCGTCCTCGATTTTTGCTACTACAAGATTGCCAAGCTCTTCGTACGCGATGGCCTCAATTGACCCTTTGAACGATTGCTGCAAGCAACCCATCTGCTCTCCAATGCTGCGACGTCGGTATTTGTGGCCTATGGAATCTGCTCTCCACCAAATCGCCCTCATAACCTGGGGGACGTGGAGTCGAGCGAGGCCATTCGGTTCTAAAAAAGGTTAACAAACTCATTCATCTTCAAGCACTTCGCAGACAATGAATCGCCTCAAGATTTTAAGGCGCTATGATAGCTGAAGCCACGCAGGCAGATAGACGCACATCAGCTGCCCGTAGATAGCGATAGTTTAGAAACGAGTTAAGGGGACAGGTCATTTGACCCCATACTCGCCTGGCACAATCCCCCCGAAGGCTTTTGCTCCACATTAGGCGTGCACTGGGGCCACGCTGCGAAGCGAGTCAAATGATCTGACACCTTGGCTCACCAGATGCAACCAGGTGCGCTTTCCAGAGCGGGCACTCCTCCCAACCTTCAGCAAATCCCACGCATCGAAGCTCGTCGGCGTTCAAACGATCAAGCAGCTTAAAGAGACGCTCGCGCCAGGACGTATTCGGTGCAATGTACCCCAGCAGGTAGCTCAGAATAGTTAGGATGCCGCACATGTTGTCAGATCTCACATCAAATGGCTCGTGCCATTCCGGATACTTCGACTTGGTCGGGATGATCGGCCTGGTGCCGATGCCCCTGTTCCAAAGGCGACCGTGGTGAGCACGTATATTCCTCGTCGTGTTTATCGCCACCAGCCATGACTTGAGCACGCGTGAGCTAACGCCCAGGTCACCTGCGAGCTTGCCGTATAAAAGAAGACCCGCCAGTGTGCATGCTCGAGGGCAGAGGCCAGGCGGGTTTACTGATGACAGGTTATCACAGTTGTTCTGATTCTATACGCATCTATACCCTGGCATACAGGGAGGGCGCCGGGTACCATGCGTGGCGGCGGAACGAGTGATTAACGCGAGAGCGGGGCGCCCCGGTAAGGCGCCCCGTCTTTGTTGGCAGTGCAGGTTCAGAGAGGACGGCGGAAATTCGCCAATCCGGAATTGGTGAAATCGGGGGACACGCCCTACCGATGCTCCTTGACGTATGTGTCCAGCCTGTGCAGGAACGCCGCCATGTCCTGGCGCACCACCGAGTTCATGCCGCGGAACTCGAAGGTGCCGTCGTGCATGTCCCAGCCCTTGGAGACGCCCGTCTGGGCGAGCCAGAGGATGTCCTCGTAGTGGGAGGTGCTCGGCGTGACGTCGCGGAAGGGGTTGGCCGCCTCGCCGCCGGCGTCCGCCACGCCCATGCGCTTCGCCAGCCTGCGCAGGAAGGCGGCCATGTCCTGGCGCTTGACGGTGTCCGTGCCGCGGAACTCGAAGGTCCCGTCGTGCATGTCCCACCCCTGGCTGATGCCCGCGGAGGCGAGCCACCAGATCTCGGCCGCGTGGGGCGTCGACCAGCTCACGTCCCTGAACCTGGCCACGTCGGCCGGCGTCGGGACGTATGCGGGCTTGCCCGCCAGGCGGTAGAGGAACGCCGCCATGTCCTGGCGGAAGACCGGGTCCATCCCGCGGAAGGTCTTGGTGCCGTCCGGCTCGTTGTAGCCGGTGCTGATGCCGGTCGCCGACAGCCAGAGGATGTCCTCGAGGTGCGGGGTGTACGCGTCGACGTCGGCGAACCCGCCGACGGGCTTCGTGTCGGCGGTGCACGTGTAGGTGTCCGCTATGCCGAGCCTCTGGGCGGCGATCTCGGCGGGCGTGTACCACGCGTTTGCCTTCTGGGAGAGCCACCGCCCGTTCGTGGCGCTTGGGCTGGGGAGCTCGCCCAGCTTGGTGCAGCCCTCGCCCAGCTTCACCCGGCAGAGGGAGGTGCAGCCCCAGAACATGGAGCCCGCAGACGCGACGGCGTCGGTGTCCCACTTGGAGAGGTCGAGGGAGGTGAGCGAGGAGCAGCCGGAGAACATGGTGCCAATGTACGTCACTGTGGAAGTATCCCACTCGGAAAGATCGAGTGACGTGAGCGAGGAGCAGCTGCGGAACATGGAGTCCATGTCCGTCGCCTTCGACGTATCCCATCCTGAGACGTCGAATGAAGAGAGTACCGAGCAGCCGGAGAACATGTAGGACATGCCCGTTACATTCGATGTGTCCCATCTTGAGACGTCAAGCGAAGAGAGGGAAGAGCAGCCGGAGAACATGGAGCCCATGTCCGTCACGCTCGACGTGTCCCATTTGGAGACGTCGAGTGAGGAGAGCGAGGTGCACCCATGGAACATCATATGCATATCCGTCGATGACGAGGTGTCCCAGCCGGCGACGTCTAGAAGTGTTAGTGAAGTGCAGCCGGGGAACATAGAGTACATGACCGTCACCTTCGAAGTGTCCCAGCTTGAAACGTCAAGGAGCTCAAGCCGCGAGCAGCTGGAGAACATCCCACTCATGCCCGTCACATTCGATGTGTCCCACCTGGAGACGTCGAGCGAGGAGAGGGAAGAGCAGCCGGAGAACATCGAATGCATGTCCGTCACTGACGAGGTGTCCCATTTGGCGACGTCTAGCGAAGTAAGGTCGGAGCATCCGCAAAACAACGCACGCATATTCGTCACCGACGAAGTATTCCAGCCTGAAACGTCTAGTGTAGCGAGCTTGGAGCAGTAGTAGAACATAAAGGACATGGACGTCACGGACGATGTGTCCCAGCCGGAGAGGTCGAGGGACGTGAGCGAGGAGCAGCCGGAGAACAGGGAGCTCATGTCAGTCACGGCATACGTGTCCCAGCTGGAGACGTCGAGGGTGGTGAGCGAGGAGCAGCCATAGAAGACCCCCGACATGCTCGTCAGCGCGGACGTGTCCCAGCAGGAGACGTCGAGGGTGGCGAGCGAGGAGCAGTCTTCGAACATCCCGCGCATAACCGTCACCGACGAGGTATTCCAACCTGAAACGTCTAGCGTAGCGAGCTTGGAGCATCCGTAGAACATGAGTGACATGGACGCCACGGACGATGTGTCCCAGCCGGAGAGGTCGAGGGACGTGAGCGAGGAGCAGCCGGAGAACAGGGAGTCCATGTATGTCGCCTCCGAGGTATCCCAGCCAGAGACGTCGAGGGTAGCGAGTGAGGAGCAGTCGCGGAACATAGAAGATAGGTCACCCCGTGCGTGAACGACCCCCTCAGTCCTTGCGGAGGTGATGGTAACGGGCCAAGGATGGTAAGATTGGTCCCAGCTTGGGCGGTCGAATGTCTGCTCTTCTCCGGCCTTGCCGAGGATGAGCTCGCCGTCTGGCGTCACACACCAGTCCAGGCCGTAGTAGTTTCCGGAGGACTCGTCGGACTGGGTCTCCAGCGGAATCTCATCAGTCTTGGGAGCTTCTTCACCGTCGACAAGGTCCTCCGGATTAGCGGTTGTTGGCGTGGCGTCCTCGGTCTCAGTCACAATAACGTCGTCATGTTCCCCAGCAGAATCAGAGGTGGCCTCGACCGTCTCGGATGCATCACCTTCCTTGAATACTGCTCCCCCGTCCAACACCTCTTCAGCCACAGGCTCGGCCTCCGCGGCCTCCACCAGCGCCGGCGCCGGCACCAGCTGCGCCGCGAGCGCTACGGAAAGGATCAGGGACAGAACTCTCCTCGGCATCTTTTGCATGACAGGCCTCCGGACGGGATGTGCATGCGCCAAAAGGGGCGATGTGTTGCAAACTATTCCGATTCTCCCACAGCGAAAAAGCACTGTCCATTTGCCAACGCCTAATGGACAGGCAGCCTGAAGAAGCCAGTCGTGATTGGCTCCAGCTGCATTGCCTCCCTTTGGTATTCCATGCAAGCCCTAAAAAACACCCGCCAAAGTTTGCTTCATCTCGGTGCGCCGAGAGATAGGCATGGCGGGTTCGCTGCCAACAATTTACCACACGCAAAGGCGCCGCAGCCAAGTAGCATGCGCGACCCCTACCTCCGCCGCCTCTTCGGCTCGGGCAGCTCCGCCAGCATCGCAGCCACAAGCTCGGCTACGCGCTCCCTGTCCTCAATATCCACCAGCCGCATCGGGGCAGCACCCTCATACGGCACTTCCAGCGTAGGCAGCGCCGCACGCGACGCGGGCGTGTCCTTCACCAGGAACCGGTCGTCGTAGATACCGCCGAAGAGCTTGCCGCGCGCATAGAGGAGGTACTCCCCCATCATCTTGCGCGTGGTGACCTCCGGCACGTCTGCCAGAAGGTCCAGGACGTACTCAAGGTATCCGGTGCTCGATGCCATAAGGGCCCTCCTTTGCTCCTTGGGCTCATGTTACCCGAGGTGCGCAAAACTGCCCGGCACAAAAGTGCTCCATGGGTGCAGATGCCTGCTTGTGCCTCCATGCGGGAGCGCTTTTGTGCCGGGCAGTTTTGCGCACCTCCCACTCCTCATCAAATTTGAGACGGTTTCGCAGTGGGTACGTATGGGACAATCCTGCCGGAGGCATCTGTCCCACTCGGCGAGAGGAAGGCTGGCGCAGTGCAAATCACAGTTGTGCCAATGACCAGCGAAGAAGAGACCAAGGGCAAGGCATTCGTCCATTGCATGGCATGGAAGGAAGCCTATCGCGGCCTTTTGAGCCAGGAGTTTCTTGATGCAAGGACGCTTGCGTTCTCCGAGGAGAGGTCTCTGGCCGCTTTCCGCGCGGGCATGAGGACGTTGCTTGCCAAGGACGGCAGCAAGGTTGTTGGCTTTGCCGACTACGGCGCCTGCCGCGATGACGACCTCCCCAACGCCGGCGAGGTTTACGCCATCTACCTGCTTGCCGACTATTACGGCCGGGGCATTGGCGCGCAGCTCATGAGCGCCGCCATCAACAGCATGCCGGACCGCAGCGAGATTGTCGTCTGGGTCCTTGAGGGAAACGAGCGTGCCATCCGCTTCTACCAGCGCTTCGGGTTCCGCTTTGACGGGAAAAGCAAGGTGCTGAATCTGGGCGGCGATGTGACCGACCTCAGGATGGTGCTCCAGCTTGAGTCCGCGGACTAGTCGCGCACTGGTCCGTCGGCTTCGTTGTCCCGGGCGGCCGATTCGGGGAGCGCTAAACTGCCGGGCAGTTAGATGCTCTATATGCGAAGTTTCCTCGGGTACGCGCAATTAAGGGACATACTTTTTTTGATTGGCTCCCAGCGGACTTGGATGCCCTTTCCATGTAAGATGATGATGCGGGGAAACTAAGGGACACGCCCTTAGTTTCACATCATAGGCAAAAGTGAAAGCTTGGAACCATGATCACCAACATTCAGGTTAAGCCGCTGGGCGACGACTCGACGTATCGCGAAGGCAGGGTGTATTGCAAACCTTGGGACACCGAGATTGACGTTTCCCTGTACGAAGATGACGTGACGCTCGAGTATGCGGAGAAGTGCGCCGAGGCAATGAACTCGATGCCGCAGGAGCTGATCGACACGATATGTCGCGCGGCCAAGCTGTTCTGCCTGGAGTTCTTCGACGCGATAAGCGACGAGTGGCGCGCGGAGCTGAGCCTTGCTGTGCCCGTTGATAAGGACACTCCCCCGGCAGAGATGATGAAGTACTTCCGCCCGTACGCGCTGGTTGTGGAGCCGCCGGCGGATCCGTCCCGGATTGGCTACCAGCTTGCGTGCAACTGCGACTGGGAGGAAGAGCACGGCATGGAGATTGACGTGCTGGACGGCAAGCTGGTGTACCTGTGCGAATACGGCGGGGAGTCGCCCTGGGACAACCACACCGACGAGGAGTGGAACTACGCCCTGCGGGTGCAGTAGCGGCGGCACGTCGCGCACCCGTCCACAGGATGCGGCCTCGAGCAGCCGATTCGGGGAGCGCTAAATTGCCCGGCAATTTAGCGCTCCATGTGCGAAGTTTCCTCGGGCACGCGCAATTAAGGGACACGCCCTTTTTTGCCCCGCGGGGCAAAAAAGGGCGTGTCCCTTAATTGCTCTCAGATACGCAGACAGGTCAGACGCTTTTACCTGTCTGACCTGCGGAAAGTCGTGGAGCCGGATAGCAGACTCGAACTGCTGGCCTACGCATTACGAGTGCGTCGCTCTACCAACTGAGCTAATCCGGC
>CACXFC010000150.1 GCA_902766835.1 uncultured Coriobacteriaceae bacterium
CATGTGGGCGCCGTGGTTGAGCTGGTACTGCGTCGCCTCGTCGAGGTCGGAGCCAAACTGCGCGAAGGCCTGCTTCTCGCGGTAGCTTGCCAGGTCGAGGCGCAGCGTGCCCGCCACCTGCTTCATGGCAGCCAGCTGTGCGGCGCCACCCACGCGCGACACCGAGATGCCCACGTCGACTGCCGGGCGCTGGCCCTGGAAGAACAGGTTCGACTGCAGGTATATCTGGCCGTCGGTGATGGAAATCACGTTCGTAGGAATGTAGGCCGAGACGTCGCCCTCTTGGGTCTCGATGATCGGCAGGGCCGTCATGGAGCCGGCACCGTTCTCGTCGCTCATCTTGACCGCACGCTCGAGCAGACGAGAGTGCAGGTAGAAGATGTCGCCAGGGTAAGCCTCGCGTCCTGGCGGACGGTGCAGCGTCAGCGACATCTGACGATAGGCGACGGCCTGCTTCGAGAGGTCATCGTAGACGATCAGGACATGGCCGCCGGGATGGGTTGCATCGGCGGGGTTGCCGTCCTTGTCGTTGTACATGAAGAACTCGCCGATGGCAGCGCCTGCCATGGGGGCAATGTACTGCAGCGGAGCCGAGTCGGCGGCGGTGGCCGAGACGATGATGGTCTTGTCCATCACGCCGTGACGCTCGAGCGTCTTGCGGATGGCGGCAACCGTGGAGGCCTTCTGGCCAATGGCCACGTAGATGCAGACCATGTCGGTCTCGCGCTGGTTGATGATGGCGTCGATGGCAATGGCGGTCTTGCCCGTCTTGCGGTCGCCAATCACCAGCTCGCGCTGGCCGCGGCCAATGGGCACCATAGCGTCGATGGCCACAAGACCCGTCTGGACGGGCTCGCAGACCGGCTGGCGCTCCATGATGCCAGGAGCCTTGAACTCAATGGGGCGGTAATGCGTGGTGACGATGGGGCCCTGGCCGTCGATGGGCTGGCCCAGCGGGTTTACCACACGCCCAAGCATGGCGCGTCCCACCGGGATGCTCATGACCTGGCCGGTCGTCTGGCACTCGTCACCCTCCTTGATGGTGTCGACCTCGCCGAACAGAACGACGCCAACCTCATCTTCCTCGAGGTTCTGCGCCAGGCCATAGACGTTCTTGCCCGTGGCCGAACTGGTCAGGCGAAGCAGCTCGCCCGACATGGCCGTCTTCAGGCCCACCACGTGCGCGATGCCGTCGCCGACCTCGATGACCGGTGCGGACTCGTGCGTCTCGGGGGCAAGCTCGAGGTTGTCGAGGCGCTTGCGCAGCCTCTCCATGATGGAGGCCGCCATCACCGACTCGAACTCAGTGGAACGTGCCATTTACTCGTCACCTCCCACGTAGCTAGATGAGAGGGCCTTGCGGACGTTGACGAGGTGCGTGCGAATGGACGCATCGCGCCTGTGCCCCAGGGCCTCGATGATGATGCCGCCCAGAATCTTGGGCTCCACATGCTCGACGATGTAGACGGGACGGTCAAGGTCCTTCTCGCACTTCTCGGTGACCATCTGACGCAGCTCGGCGTCCATGGGCACGGCGGTGGTCACATCAACCGAGATGGCAAAGTCGCCCTTCTCGAGGCGATCCCTGAACTCGGCATAGACCTTGTCGATGAGATAGTCCTCCTTGGCATCGATCATGTCGGCCAAGGTCCCAAGCATCTCGGGTGAGAACTTGATCGCATGACGAAGCTGCTGGAGGTCGCGCTCGGAGCGTCCGCCCGCAGAGGCAGCATCCATGAGCGCCTGCGTATACGCCCTGACCCTCTCGGAATCGATGCGCTTAGTCGTCATTCAGACTACCCACTTCCGAAAGATACTTCATGGCGAGCTTGCGCTGCTCGTCCTCGTCCAGCGCGTCGCCAATGATCTTGCCGGCAATCTCGACGGACAGGTCGACCACCGAACCAGAGAGCTCGGCCATGGCTTTGGCACGCTCGGCGTCGATGACGTCGTGGGCCTTGGCGATGATTGCCTGTGCGTCCTCCTGGGCCTTGGCAAGCGTCTCGGCGCGCGAAAGCTCTGCCTCGTGCTTGGCCTCGGCGAGGATGTCGGCTGCCTTGCGGTCGGCCTCCTCGATCTTGGCCTGATACGCCGCCTTGGCCGCTTCGGCCTCAGACTGCGCCTTGGCCGCGGCGTCGAGGTCGTTCTGGATCTTCTTCTGACGCGCGTCGAGGACATTGATGATCGTGGGCCAAGCCATCTTGGCCATGATTACCCAGATGACCAAGAAGGCGATGAGTGCCGGTATGAACTCCGCTGGCTTGGGGACCAGGATGTCGGCGCCGGCAGCGTAGGCAGTTGCGGGGGCGACGAGCTGGCAGGCAAGCGAAGCGGC
>CACXFC010000151.1 GCA_902766835.1 uncultured Coriobacteriaceae bacterium
ACCAGGGGACCAGGGGACCAGGGGACCAGGGGACCAGGGGACCAGGGGACCAGGGGACCAGGGGACCAGGGGACCAGGGGACCAGGGCATATGGCTCGCCGCTCGCGCCAGCCTACCGCATGTTCCCCTGGGTCATGTTGTAGCCCTTGGTCTGGGCGTCGTAGGCGGCGATGGTGTCGCGCTCAAGGTCGTTCAGGCTCTGGTATCCGCTGCCTTGCATGGGTATGGTGCTTACGGTGAACTCGTCGCCGTATTTGAAGTCGGCGTAGACGTCGCCGTTGCCGTGGCCGGTGAAGTGCTGGGTGGCTCTGGACAGCACGCGGATCGACTGGCCAACGTAGTACATGTCCTTGGTCACGTTGTGCAGGATGTAGACGCCCGTGAACTCGGCCTCGCTCAGCATCCTTGCCGCCAGGAGCCTGTCTCTGGTGGCGAGGAACTCCTCGGCGCGCATGGGCGTCTGCCGGTCTGCCAGGGAGGCTATCCGCTCGCGAAGCTTGCGGCGGTTGCGGTCTTCGATGGTCCACGCAACTATGCAGAACACGATGAGCAGGCATATGACGGAAAACGTCATCAAAGCCATTCGAACCTGGAGTTCGTCGAGATTCGAGCTGTAAGACGTGGTGCCATTGGATGAATAGACGTAATGCGCGGAAGTGTGCCAAAACCCGTTGAAGCCGAGAATTATCGTGATGAGCGCAAGCATGAACAGCACGTAGAACATAAAGAACGTGCCAGATTGCCTGGAGCCTCTTGACCACCCTGCTTGTGCGCCGCGTGCGTAGAGCTCTCGCTGCCGGCGAATCGTGGCAATGCACATGGCAACAATGAGGGAAAGAGTTGCGTACGTCATGAAGCAAAACAGCCTGGCATTTTCATCGTAGTGCTTGTGTGGCTGGTTTTGCATGTCGTATGTAACGGTGTAAGAGATGGGCATGAAGCCTTGATCGCGTATCGGTGTATCCCAGTCGTTGTAGACCGCTATTCCTATAGCCACAAGAATGAGCAGCTCAACGACCCATATGAACGCGCCGGAGCGCATGAACCTGACGAGCCTGCTGGGGCTCTTGGGGGTGGGGAGTTGTTGCTCGGTCTCTTGCGGTGCGCTGTGTCGTGCCATTGGTGATGCCTCGCTTGTATTGGTGCGGATTTCGACCAATACTATATTCATTGAAGGATGAATGAGCGAGCAGGCGAGGATATTACCATAATTACTGCGCAATACAAGATTAATATGCATTGTTTTGCGCGAATTATTGTACAAAATTGTGTTGCGATAGATTCGTCATTATTTTGCGTCATTTGTACGAGCGCAATTTTGACAAGAATCTCGTGCAAAACGGTGCGTTGCAGAATCGGCCTCAACCCGGCAGCAAAACGGCTAGGAAGCTAAGGGACACGCCCTGGACTCCCACCGCAGGAAAGATGCCCCCGTGTCTTGGCTAAGATGGAACAAGCACCTCACATGCCTAGGAGGCACGGTCACTCATGACGCAACCCGCAAGCCAGACGCTCGACTACTACAACACCAATGCGCAGGCCTTTGCCAGCTCAACCGTAGACGTGGACTTTTCGGCCACGCAACGTCGCTTTGTGCAACTGTTGCCTTCAGGTGCGTGCATCCTTGACTTTGGCTGCGGATCGGGTCGTGACAGCAAGTACTTCCTGCAACAGGGCTTTGACGTAACCGCCACGGACGGCTCAGCGAAGCTTTGCGAGATTGCGCGAAAACTAACCGGCCTGCCTGTGCGCCACGAGCTCTTCCAAGACCTTACCGAGGTGGAGGCCTACGACGGTATCTGGGCATGCGCATCCATCCTGCACCTGCCGAAGACCGAACTGGCCGGCGTGCTGGCAAAGATGGTGGCCGCGCTCAAGCCGGGCGGCGTCATTTACACCTCTTTCAAGTACGGCACCTTCGAAGGCGTGCGGAACGGCCGCTACTTTACGGATTTCACTGAAGAGAGCTTCCGCCGGTTCATTGAGCCCATCGAGGGCATTCGCATCGAGGACTGGTGGGTGTCGGCCGACGTCCGTCCCGGAAGGGGAGATGAGCGGTGGCTGAACCTCCTGCTGAGGAAGGTGTGAGGCTGCGGACGCTGCACACTCCGCTGGAGGGCTACCCGCTGAGGGAGCGCGCGATGGGGGAGCAACCAGCGCCTAGGCACCTTCCGCTGGCAGCGGCTTGATTCCCGCCGACAAGAGATAGTCGTATGTTCCGTCGTAATACTCAGGTGGGCGCGTTGGATCATATTGCGAGCCCTTGGGCACGTAGATGACGTAACCTTGCCTTGCCCTGGTGAGTAGGACGCGGTAGCCGTTCTTGAGGTAGCGGCGCAACATGTCCGATTTCACGTTCTGCCACTTTCCGCCAATGAATCGGTGGTACTCGAAACCACCATTTGCATAGCGGTAATCGCCCTCCCACGCGACTATGGCATAGTCAATCTCCAGGCCCTGAATCTTGAACTCGGATGCTGCGATCTCCATGAAATAGGAGGAGTCGACCTCATCCTTGCCACGCAGGAACCATTTGACGGCATCAAAGTCCATAGGCACGGTAATGCCGTCGGCACGTATGCGCTGACCGTACGAATCGGCCACCACGCCATAGCGGTCGGAGGGGCGCTTGGTCGATTCGCGCACCCAGTCCTTGGCTTTTGCAAGGTCCCTGGTCACATAGATGGGATAGTCGTTCGCAATCGTGTCGTAGAGACCACGGGCGTCATCCGGGCGATTCGACACGAGTGCCTCGGCGAATGCCGCCACGTTCTTGTTCCTAAAGCTCCGCATGTCTACAGAGAGGTGCAGGTCGTCCAAAAAGGTGACGTTTGGCGCAAGCTGGGAGAACGAAAGCGTGCCGAGGTAGTTCTCTCCCTGAATATCATGCGACGCATAGACGTCCCAATTCGGGAAATACGAGCGCAGAGCCTTGAACCATTCGACGATTCCCGCCTCGCCTTGGTTGATCTCCTGACCACCGCCCACGAGGCACACTATGCATGCCCAGTCGTCGTGCCGGTCCATATACTCGATGAGGCATTGTGGCTCGGACTTATGTACCTCGCGCTTGTTTTGGCGACGCGTCTTCATCTTGTAAGAGAGCCAATCCTCCGTCCATGCGCGCTGCGCCTCGTCGAAGATGGCTACATGCTCGGGAGGTGGGCCGGGCGACGTGAAGAGTTCCTCCCTGAAGAGGTGCACCCCTTGGACAAAGGTTTTGACCTCGGCAGCAATCTTGGTCTTAGTCCGTTTGTACTGGCAATTCTTGCAACCAGGCTTGAGGCCGGCTGCCTTGCAAGCGCGGCATTCTTCCGCATCTCTTGCCTGCTGGTCCTCTACTAGTGAAGCCTGCAGTACATCGATTAGGGGCCCGTTGCCCGAAAGGAACACGGCGGCCTCATCGCCAGACCTCTGCGTCTTAGAGCGCCTTGTGCTTGCAAGGTTGAGGCCCACGAGCGTCTTGCCTGCGCCAGGAACGCCGGTGAGGAAGCAGATGGACTTCCTGTTGTTGCTGCGGCTGTGCTCAATGATTCGGTTGATGGTAGCCGTCGTGCGCATGATGTTGGTCGTGCCGGCTTCGTTGCGCGATATGTCCTCGACGGTGTTGTGCTCGTAGAGCGCCTGAGCAGCCTCAACTATGGTTGGCGTGGGCTGATAGGGCGCCGAGAGCCAGGCGGCATGGTTGAGCGAGCCGCCGTAAGTCGGCAGCTTCAGACAGGACTCGACGATGTTGGGGAAGCTGCTGAAGTTGGCCCTTTGCGTCGGATGAATCCCTTCCTGGGGTCGGCCGACAACAAACTCCATCGTGGGAGCATCCGTGCAGACGACGATAGGGAAGAGCGAGCGACTGTGGCTGTCACCGTGGAAATTCTTCAGATCGAATGCGTAGTCAGATACCTGGTTAAGCGCTTCGCTCGTGTAGTGAGTCTCACCGACTTTATACTCGACGACAAGGATGTGGTCTTCCACGAGCAGCACTGCATCAACGCGCTTGCCCATGCGCGGGATCATGTACTCAAGCGCAATGGTGCACGATGGATGCTTGCGAGCGATAGCATCAAGCGAGCGTAGTTCTTCCCGCCAGGCATAGAGCTGCGCCTCTTCCAACGAAAAGATGCCCACGTGATGGCTTGCCAGCTCGGATAGTGCGCGATCGCAGAACCCTGGTTGCGTTGCTTCCCATCCGCGATATGAAAAGAAGCTTCTGTCGCCCATGACCCTCTCCCTTGATTCATATGCCAGGATCTTGCAAAGGCGTCGTGGTGACAAAACTTTATCGGTAGCCGGATCTATGGGGGTGAGGGTGCGGGGTTGCGGGCTGTTGGGTTGCAGCAGCTAGATGCTCAAGAAGGTATCTCCTGTTCTCTACAAGGGTGTCTAATACATGGGCGGTAGAGGGAGGCGATCCCCGCCACCTTCTTAGGTTCTATTATGCTTGTAGTGCGGGCTCTGAGGACCATGTCGGGATATGTCTTCTGGGACGGTTGAGCTATTAGGCCCATTGAGTGAGAAGGCGCTACTCTTCGAAACGGCAGCGTTTCATTAAGAGCCAAAATGTGTCGCGCAGGTTCGGCGAAAACATCCCCGATGAAGGTGTCATGAGCGTCATGTACGACGACTCCATCATCCAGGACGTGGCAGCCGAAAATGCACAGGACATGGTGGAGGTAGGCGTCACCATGAACGCTGGGGAGTATCGCGCAAAGTGGTACGGCGAGGACGAGAAGACGGCGAAGGCGCGGACGCGTGGGCTCGCGAGGGGCAAGGCACCCAAGGGCGACGACGCCTAGCGTTCGCTCCAGAGGAGGAAGTCGACCTTCTTCACGGGGGTGAGCCAGGCGTAGTCGGGAAGGAGTTCGTCGAACAGCCTGATGTTCTTCTCGGCGTCCTCCGTGAGCAGATAGGCCTCGTACCAGGAGACGATCTTCCCATACACCTCGACGGCTTTCTCGAGCCTGGCCTGCGCCGTCGTCCCCTTGAGCCTCAGACCGAGCCTTGCGAGCACGAGACTGTCCCATATCGGCCTGTCGGGGTGGAGCGTGGCGACCATCTTGCTGGTGAAGGACGCCTCCACATTGCCCGTGAGCCCGTGCATCTCGCGCAGCACGTCCCCGAACGCCGTGGAGGGGTTGGCCTTCTCCCGCTCCATGATCGCGTAGTAGCGCGCCTGCCACTCCGCGTTCCTGCGCACACGGTAGAAGTGGTTGTAGAACCGCTGGAAGTCGGCGTCGGAGCTGACGTCGGTCTTGCGCACGGTGCGCTGTATGCGGGCGTAGCCCTCGAGCCCCCACGCCCGCACGAGGGACGACTGGATGGCCGCTCGGCCGTCTATGGT
>CACXFC010000152.1 GCA_902766835.1 uncultured Coriobacteriaceae bacterium
CGTCACCGAGTGCACCTTTGTCACTCGCGCCTATTACCGTGGGAAGACAGTTGACCAGCTCCAGATGCACCTGCGCGGGGACGTGGGGCTCTTCTCGCATGAGGACGTGGGCACAGACGACCCCCTTGTCATGGACACGGAGACCTATCGCATCATCACGGTCTGCTTCGACCATGAGGGTAACGAGATCACGCCCGGCGGCATCGTCCCTCTCTACGACACTGGGTGCCCCTATCCCACCTTCGGCATCGTGAAGCCCGCCGTCACCAACACCCGCGTGGACATGGGCCCTTACGGTCAGTCGGTATTCGCCGACGCGGTGGACGCCATCCAGGCGGTGGACCTCACCTTCGACGCGCTCGTCTCCGAGATCGACCTCTCGAAGATGAGGAACAACCGAATAGTGCCTAGACACCCCGCCTGTTGACCTCCCCTTCCCTCTCTGGTTCCGCCCCATCTTCTTCCGCAGCTCCAACCTCGCCAGCAGGCCTCACACGCGGGCTATCTTGTTGCCGACGACACGGAGCTAGACACGACAATCCATTCGCTCGGCTCGCCGGTCGACCTTCCCCACTCCACCCGCACGGTCCTCTCGTAGGCACAATAGCGGCACATAGGTTTCGGCGTTCGCCTGAAGTCGGCAATCTCGTCGACATCGCTCACGAAAGCAAGCTCGAGATAGTCCTCGGACTCGTGCGCAAACGATGTGCCAAAACGCTCGTTCAGCGTCTCAAAGAGGGCCCCGCGGTTGCACGGAAAGAGACGTCCGCCCACCAGCTGCAGGGAGACTCCCCCGAGGGGGCATTCCATGAACGCCTGCGTCACGTCGTGCCCGCCATGCTCGTCGAGCGGGGTGCTGAGGAAGTACGGCGTCCCGCCTTCGCCCACGGCAAGCCCGTTGCTAACCTCCGCCCTCACGCCTCTGTCCCCCGCATATGTCACAAGGCCTTGGTAGTCGATCCCAATGGGATAGGGGGTCAGATACAGACAGACACCTGCCGCGCGCATGGCGTCCCATACGTCATCGGCGACCTCGCGTACCAGCAGGCCGTTGGAGCAAACGCGGGTCCGTGTGGCGGGAAGCAGCTCGTGGGTCAGGCGAACGAAGCCGGCCAATTCCGGATGCAGGAGGGGCTCGCCGCCCATGAGGTTGATTGACTCAAAGTAGTCCGCAGCGCCTTTTACCTGTGCCAACAGACCGAGCTCGCGGGCGTACTCGTCAAGGGTGAGGAAGCGGGCCTCGGTAACAGGCGAAAAGTGACAGCAGCACCTGCAGCCCAGATTGCAATGGCTCACGATGTCCACGTCCAGCATGGGCCGACCCCACAGGTGCGTAAGGTGGAAGGTGATGGCACGAGAGGCACCCTGCCCGCGGTCTCCTTGACAATCCTCGCCATAGGACATCACGAGCTCGTCCCAAGCCAAAACAGATGCAGCCCCGTCGAGTCCTATCGCCCTCTCCGCAACCACGTCCTTCACCCCTCGCATCACAATCCCGCTACGCAAGCCACTCGTCGGCAGCAAACGCCGACCGCTTCCAAGGGGCAACCGAAAGCCTACCGCTGTCACAGTGGCGGCACATGGGATGAGGGCTTCGGCGGAAATCCTCGATGTCATCTGCCGATGCGATGCTGGCAAGCGACAGGGAGTCCCCCTCGTCGTCGTGCATGGCATAGCCAAAGCGCCTCGTAAAGAACCCATGGTGGGCAGCCACCTGACAAGGCCAGAGGGCTCCACGCGCAATCTGCATGGTGCAGCCCCCAAGTGGACAGCCGACAAACGAGCTCACGGGATCGCAACGACCCTCCGGGTCAAGAGCTAACCGCACGAAGGCATCCTTTCCCCGTCCCGTACGTGTGAAGTCTCCGGCATAGCTGGCCCGTATGCCGTGCCCGGACACCAGGGCGAAGAGTGCCGCATAGTCAACACGAATGGGGTATGCCGAGATGACGATCTCGACGTCGCAGTCAACCACCGCATCCCAGAAGGCATCACCCATGCTCCCAAGCAGCAACCCGTTCGTGCCCAGCTGGATGCGTTCCTCCGGAAGGACGCAGCGCGTGAGTCGCACGATTATGGCAATGCTCGGATGCAGCAGGGGTTCGCCGCCCATGAGCACGACGGCCTCGAAAAACCCCGAGATGCCTTCGACGGCAGCCAGGCACCTGAGGTCGCGCTCGTATTCCCCCAAGTCGAGGTAACGTTCCGGCGCCAACGGCGCGAAATGCATACAGCCCGCGCAACGCAGGTTGCAATGGTCACACACCTGCACGTCGAGCCGCGGTCTTGCGTTCAGGCTCGCCACCCGCTGGGCGAACCCCACAGAGTAGGGTGCCTTGTCAGCCAACCGCAACGGAGCGCTCACGGCCATTGCCCATCACGGATGGGGCGGCTGGCCCTTGGCCACAAGGATGCAATACGAAGGCGCATGCCATGGAGGTGCCTCAACAATAGTCGCACTCCGTCGCGCACTCGCGCGACGGGCAAATCCAGGTGTTTCCACGAGTCCCTCCGGCGACGGCGGCCAGCTCCTCGTCGCTCAGCTCGTAGCCCTCGGCGCGTGCGAGTTCCAGCAACTCTTCGGGCGTCTTGCAGGCAAGCACCTTCATCTTCAGGTCCTGACTCAAGTCGTCGAGATCCACAGCGGTCCTCTCTCTTGTGATATAGGGACTGTCGTCCGCACCCATTGTACGTGCCCACCGCGCCAATCATGCAAGTTGCATGATTATTCGCACGCATTGTGGCCGGTGCACCCAGCAATGAGTGCACCGGCCATTTCATTTGAGTGCCCGCCGGTCATGCGAATGTGACCGCCTGGCAGAGACTATTGCTGCCTTCCCATCGTGCGCTGCC
>CACXFC010000153.1 GCA_902766835.1 uncultured Coriobacteriaceae bacterium
ACGCCACCGAGGAACTCGTTGCCGCCGAAGACGCGGGCAGCCGAGAAGCCGATGAGGATCTGCAGGAAGACGAACGAGGCGTTAGAGAACGTATGAATCAGGACGTACCAGGGGTTGAGGTCGAGGGCGCCGCCCATGGCGTTGTTGATGCCCTCGGTGAGGCCCATCATCAGGCCGGAGGCCACGATGGCGGGAATGATGGGGACGAAGACGTCGCCCAGCGCCTTGGTGGCGCGCTGGATGGGGTTACCCTTGGCGGCAGCAGCGGCCTTGGCGTCGTCGGTGGAGCCAACGGCGATGTTGCCCTGCTTGCAGAACTCGTCGAAGACCTTGTTGACGGTGCCGGTGCCATAGATCACCTGGAGCTGGCCAGCGGCCTGGAAGTTGCCCTTAGCGAGCGATGCATCCTCCACGGCATCCATGTTGACCTTGGAGTCGTCTGCAATGACGAGACGCAGACGGGTTGCGCAATGGGCTGCCGAGACGACGTTCTCGGGGCCACCCACGGCTGCAAGGATTTCCTTGGCTGCTTGTGCGTGTTCAGAAGCCATTGAACCCTCCCTTTCGTGTAGTCCTACCGTTTCTACAAAACATTTCAAACGAACCCACAGACGGCGGCCAAACTGTCTGTGAAATCGTTCCCACAGGGGTCAATTCTACCGTCTTTTGGAGGAAATGTGAACAGAGAATAGCAAATGCGTGGAGAAAAGGTGCCGCCTGCGGTAGTAAAAGCGCAACTGAGGGTCGCGTGCGCTGAGGATGTATCCCCAGTGCACGCGCGCAGTAAGAAACGCGGCGCCCGATTGCTCGGACGCCGCGCATGTGGTGGGTTTTGTAGAAACGGTAGGAAGAGAGAGCTGGCCGCACTGTTCCGTCCAGATGTGTCACCCACCAGGCACGAACTGGCTACTTCTTGGTCACGCTGACGAGCTTCTCGCCTGCCTTGACGGCGCCCAGCGTGGGCTCGACGGAGGCGTAGTCGTCGGTGTTGGTGACGATGACCATGGTGGCGGTGGGCTTGCCGGCAGCCTCGATGGCATCGAGGTCGGCGGTAATCAGCAGGTCGCCCGCCTTCACGGTGTCGCCGGACTTCACGTGTGCCACAAAGGGCTTGCCCTCAAGCTGAACGGTGTCGACACCGATGTGGATGAGCACCTCGGTGCCGTCGTTGGCAGCAAGGCCAATGGCATGCTTGGTGTCGAACAGCATCGTGACGGTACCGCTGACGGGGGAGTAGACCTCACCGGCAGTGGGCTCCACCACGGCGCCATTTCCCATGGCAAGGCTGGCGAAGACGGCGTCGGGAGCGTCGGTCATGGCGATGGCGGTGCCGGTCATGGGGCTGGCGAGCGTTCCTGCCTCGTCAACGGCATCTACGCGTGCGGGGGCTGCGGGAGCTGCGGCCTTGGTGGCGCGCTGCTTGTCGGGCTCGTCGCTGTAGATGGCCCAGGTTGCTGCAAAGGCAACGCCGAAGGAGGCAAGGAACATGATGGCATACTGCACGGGCTGCTTGATGCACAGCAGGATGCCAAACAGGCCGGTGACGCCGGTGCCGGTTGCGGCAAGCTTGGTGATCGAGCAGATGAAGGCACCCACGGCTGCGCCAGCCATGCCGCACACGAACGGCTTGACCTTAGGCAGGTTCACGCCGAAGATGGCGGGCTCGGTAATGCCCAGCAGGCAGGAGATGCCAGAGGGGATGGCCAGAGCCTTGGTCTTCGCGCTCTTGGTCTTGAGGGCAACGGCCAGGCAGGCGCCGCCCTGGGCGATGTTGGCAGCACTGGCGATGGGCAGCCAGTAGGTCACACCATACTGACCAAGCATCGAGACGTCGATGGTGGTGTACATCTGATGCAGGCCGGTGACGACGGAGGGCGAGTAGATGAGGCCGATGATGATGTAGCCCAGGCCAAAGGGCACAGAGAGCAGGGCGGTGAGCAGGCCGAGGATGGCGTTCTCAAGCCAGACGAAGATCGGGCCGATGAACAGAATGGTGATGTAGGCGGCGCCCGAGACGGCTACGAGCGGGGTCACGAACAGGTCGAACATGTCGGGCACGATCTGGTGCATCTTCTTCTCGATGGTGCACATGATCCAGGTGCCCACAATAATGGGGATGACGTGGCCTTGGTAGCCAATCCAGTCGATGCTGTAGAGGCCCGGGATGACCTCGAGGGTAATCATGGTGCCATTGGCAATGGCGTCAGCGGCGGCATAGGCGTTGATGAAGCTGTTGCTGATGAGCAGTGCGCCGAACGAAGCGCCCAGATAGGGGTTGCCGCCGAAGACGGTGGCTGCCGAGAAGCCCAGCAGGATCTGCAGGTTGGCAAGGGCGCAGGCGTTGATGAGGCCGGCGATGCGCCACCACACGCCCTCGGTGTTGATGGCAATTATGCCCGAGTTTGACATGAACTCGAGTGCGCCCATGATGCCCATGAGCATACCGGAGGCCACGATGGCGGGAATGATGGGAACGAACACGTCGGAAAGGACCTTGATGGCGGCCATGAACTTGTTCTGGTTGTTGGCAGCAACGTCCTTCAGCTCCTCCTTGGACACTGCGGAGATGTTGCCCTGCTTGCAGAACTCCTCATAGACCTTGTTGACCGTGCCGGTGCCGTAGATGATCTGCAGCTGGCCGGAGGCCTGGAAATTGCCCTTGGCGCCGAGCGCGTCCTCCACAGCGTCGGTGTCGACCTTCGAGTCGTCGGCGATGACGAGGCGCAGACGAGTTGCGCAGTGCGCCGCAGAAACGACGTTCTCGGGACCACCCACAGCCGCAAGTATCTCCTTGGCGGCTTGTGCTGCATCTAGTGCCATAGAACCCTCCTTCTCCCTTTCCGGATGAAATCAATTTCAGGGCATCAAACATGCGTGTTTGCCCTGACCTACTGATGCGAAACTGTAATCGATTTCACATACTGGTGCAAGGAAAAAGCGAGAGCAATCGCCTGAACGAGACCTCATGTAGCCACACGCGCGCAAGACGTGCCATCTGAGGCACGTTGAGGGCCTTCGCTAGACGCCTACGACCTGATAGCCCAACACCACGCTTGTGGCGCTGCTTATCTCGCCTTTGAGCAGATCGACCATCATCTCGGCGGCCTTGATGCCGCACTCCTCGTAGTCGAAGCGTACGGTGGGGAGCGGCCCTGCCACCGCCTGCAGGATGGAGTCGTTGCCAAACCCGGAGACCTTGGGCCACTTGCTCCGCCGCATGGCACCATACCGTTCGCGTATGGCCTTGATGGCGCCGGCGGCCATGGCGTCGGTGGCGCAGGCAACGAGGTCGAAGGTGGTCTTGCCGGCAAGGAGCTTCTTGGCTGCGTAGTAGCCCTCGTCTACCGAGAAGCCGCCCCGCACCACGGTGATGTTGTCATCGGGCACGCCGGCGCGCTCGAGCCCGGCGAGGAAGCCCTTGCGGCGATCGCTGCCAAAGGAACGGTAGCGCTCGCCTGCGTCGAGGTAGGCGACGCGGCTGTCTATGGTGCAGCCCAAAGAAGAGGCAAGGTCGTAGGCAGCACCGAAGTTGTCGAAGCGCACACAGTTACGGTTGCGGGCATGCTGTCCCACGATGACGATGGGCACCCGTGCGCGCTCGAACAGCTCGAGGTTGCCAGGTACCGGCGCCGAGCTGATGAGCACGATGCCGTCAATCTGCCGCTCAAGCATCCTGCGCATGGCATTGAAGTCGGCGCCCTCTTCGTCGGTCACATAGGCAAGCGAGGCGCCGTAGCCGGCGGCAAAGAGGTACTTCTCCAAGCCTGCGGTCACACCGGTAAGTGTGCTCTCGTCGCTCTTGGTAAGGATGATGCCCACCGTGTCGGACTTCTTCATCCGCAGGATGCGGGCATTGGCGGAGGGCACATACCCAGTCTGCTCGATGGCGGCAGCAATCCGCTCACGCTTCTCCTCGGAGAGGTACCCCCCGTTGAGGAAGCGCGATACTGCGGCGCTTGAGACGCCCGCGAGCTCTGCGACTTCTTTGTTGGTCATGCACACCGTCCTTGTCTTGTCCCTTCTCAGTGTACCTGACCTCGGCGATCGCGCAGGTTGGGACCTTTTGCCGATATCGGTGTGGGGTACGGCTGACGCCAACGATGGCAAATGGACAGATGTAACATGCGCAAAGAATGCAAATGCATCGTGATATCGATTACATGTTGACAAAAGCACTGTTGCGTATGTATGCTGCATTTGGAGACTATGTTTATGGCATTACTATATCATGGTCGATAAACAACCTTGTGCAAAATCAAGGCCATAGTGTGCATTTGCACACTAATCGGTAACTATCGGCTAACAAGAAACTCACAACCACCTTGATAGTGAAGATGCGTCAAGGGCCACCCGTCATCATATGTGGCGTCATTTCAAAGGGGCGACACCCTTTTTGAAATGGAAATATGCAACGGCCTTGCGGCTGCTTACGATTTCAAAAAGGTATTGCCCCTTTGAAATGACGTTAGCGGGTGGAGTTGCGGCCGTAGATCTCGTAGCCCATCTTCAGCTGACGGGGAATCTCGTCGCCGTCGTCCATGGCCTCGATCAGCATCTTTGCCGCCTCTTTGCCACTGGTCTTAAAGAAGAGGTGGGCGGTTGTAAGCGTGGGCATCACAATGCGGGAGAGCTCAGAGTCGCCAATGCCGGTTACCTGGACTTCCTCGGGAACACGGTGCCCATACTCGCGCAGGCAAGTGAGGGCTCCGTAGGCCATGCTGTCGGTGGCGCACACGATGGCGTCGGTCTCGGGACGGGCGTCCATGATCTGTTCGCAGCAGAGGTAGCCCGACTCAACCGAGAAGTCGCCCGTTGCCATCGCCTCTGGACTGGGTTCGATGCCTGCCGAGCGACAGGCATCCACAAAGCCCCTCAGGCGCATGGCGCCGGCAGCAACGTCGTCTTCGCGCACGCCGATGAAGCCGGGGTGCTGTGCCGAGCGAAGTGCCACCTTGGCCGTCTCGAAGGTGGCCCGGTAGTCGTCGTGATAGACGCAGCTGAAGCCCTCAAGGTGCTGCCCGAGAATGACCACGGGGGAGTTGAGTGCGCGCAGTGCCGCAAGGTGCTCCTCGGTGAAGACGGAGGCAAGCATGATGAGGCCGTCCACGCGCGGGCGCTCAGACAGCGCACGCAGGCACCGGATCTCTTCGGCAGGGTCGTTGTTGGTGTTGGAGATCAGCGTGTGGTAGCTGGTGCCGGCAAAGCGCTCCGTTATGCCGGCGAGCATGCGGGCCACCGCCTGACTGTTGACCTTGGGGATGATGACGCCGACGAGGTTGGTCTTGCCCGTGCGAAGCTGCTGGGCAGACTGGGAGGGCACATAGCCGGTTTCTTGTATGACGCGGCTGATGAGCCTGCGCTTCTCTTGGCTTACGTAGCCGTTATTGAGGTAGCGCGAGACCGTTGCGCGCGATACGCCAGCAAGGCGAGCGATTTCGTTGATATCCATGGGCGTGCCCTCTCCCCGAGCTTTCGCTTCTATGGTAGCGGTCAGCACAATGGAAGGAAGGGCACTACTTTACCTATGTAAACTGTTTGCAGGAGAAATGCATACCTGCGGAGTAGTAAAACGCGCACCGGGGGCGAACCCCTTTCCGCACATGCGTGTGCCCTGGGGTCGGTTCTCGCGGCACATCCGTGTGCGGTTTCGCGAAACCGC
>CACXFC010000154.1 GCA_902766835.1 uncultured Coriobacteriaceae bacterium
GCGCCCTCGATGGGCTTGCTCGTGAACTGCCTTACCGAGTGGCGAGCGGCGATGGCCTCGTCGATTCGGCTTTCGTCCAGGATGCTGCTGTGGGGCATGTTGGCACGTCCTTCTCGTAGACACCTTTTTGACGAGTCTACGCCTTCCATTTGGTATGGGCTGCGGGAATCGCGCCTCTCGCTGGGTCGCGACAGATGACGCAGACGAGAAACGCTTCGTCACCGTAGAGGAAACAACTTATATTTCGGCGCGTAACGCCGGATTGCCACACTGTCTACCGGAAGAGGGAACCGAGGGGACCGACGGAAGGGGACAGGATGGCTGACGGTGTCGACTCGAGGATGTATGACTACGGTGCGGGCAAGTCTGCGATCAGGACGGTCTACGAGCAGACGACCGAACTGCGCCAACAGGGAGTGACCGACTTCTGGGACTACTCCATCGGCAATCCCTACGTCTCGGCGCCGCCCGAGGTGAACGAGGCCATCCGCGAGGTGCTTGAGGAGTATGACCCGATTGACGTGCATGGCTATCCGCCCAACAACGGCTGGCTGACCACGCGCCAGGCCGTTGCCGCAAACCTCAACCGTCGCTTCAACGCGCATGCCCGCGCCAGCGAGATCGCTATGACCGGCGGCTGCGCGGGGGCCATCACCTCGACCATCGCGGCGGTCACCACGGCCGGCGAGGACGTCATCGTCCCCGTTCCCTACTTTGCCGAGTACCGCATGTACATCCAGGCGTGGAACTGCCGCTGCGTCGAGGTGCCGACGCTGCCTGAGACCTTTCAGCTGGACCTGGACGCCATCGAGCGCGCCATCGTTCCCACCACGCGCATGGTAATCATCAACACGCCCAACAACCCGACGGGCGCCATCTACACGGAGGAGTCCCTCAAGAAGTTGGGCGAGCTCCTGCGTCGCAAGTCGAAGGAGCTGGGGCAGACCATCTACCTGCTTTCCGACGAGCCCTATCGCGAGATCGTGTATGACGGCAAGCAGTGTCCGTGGGTGGCGCAGTACTACGAGAACACCATCGTGTGCTACAGCTGGTCCAAGTCGCTCTCGCTTGCCGGCGAGCGCGTGGGCTACGTTTGGGTGCCAAGCACGGTGAGGCACGCGGGACGCGTCTACGATGCCATCCTGGGTGCGCAGCGCGTGGTCAACTCCATCTGCAACAGCCTGTTCTGCCGCGTGATCGAGCGCTGCGTCGACCTGCCGGCCCCCGTAGAGGAGTACGCGCGCAAGAGAGCTCTGCTCTTCGACGGACTGACCAAGATCGGCTACGAGGTGGTCCATCCCGACGGTGCGTTCTACCTGTGGGTGCGTGCGCTCGAACCGGATGACGACGCCTTTCAGGAGCGTGCGGCGAACGAGGAGCGGCTCTACGTGGTCGGCTCCGACGACTTCGCCGCAAAGGGCTACTTCCGCCTGAGCTACTGCGTGTCTGACGAGTGCATTCGCACGAGCCTGCCCGCATTCAAGCGTCTGTACGACTCATATGGTGGCTACCAGTGGTAATAAGGGTCGAGGCCCGCGGACGCTCCGTGGGGCCTCGTTGCCTACGTTGTGTGGGCTCTGAAGACCTTGGCGGATTCACCGACTCCGTGGCCGCAGGGCCTCGCCGCCTACATCGTGTGGGTGCTGAAGACGGGGTCGTCCTCCCAGAGGATCACCTCGTTGCCCCCAAGCTCGCCTGCCGCGTGCGCCTCGAGGGTGCTGGGGACGTCTATCAGGCGCTGGTTGGAGGATCCACGGAACCGCAGGGTGATGTCGTAGTTCTGCTGCTGCCACGGTCCGTCAACGAGCACGTCGACGCATGACAGGATGCGGTCGGTGACGTCCGTGTGCCACTTGCCCTGGGTCAGCTGATCCCAGGTGTGTCCCGAGAACATCCAGATGCTCTTCTCGGGAAACTCCGTGCGCACGCGCTCGACGAAGTCGACCAGGCCCGCCTGGTTCTCGGGCTCGAAGGGTTCGCCGCCCAGGATGGTGAGGCCGTCGATATAGACGGGGCGCAGACTCTCGACGATCTGATCCTCGACTGCGGGCGTGAACTCCTCGCCCGCATCGAAGTCCCAGGCCTCGTAGTTGAAGCAGCCGGGGCAGTGCAGGCGGCAGCCGCTGACGAAGAGCGAGGTGCGCACACCCGTGCCGTTTGCGATGTCGCAGTACTTGATGGTTGCGTAGTTCATGGCTTGCCTCCCTGGGTCCCCTGCGCGACGGCGCTCCGCCAAGACGCTGGCCTGCGAGAAGGGCGTTGCGCTCGGTCTCGGTGCCTTGCCGGCGCCGGATTGTGCGCAACGGTCGTAACGGTCGCAAAAAAGCCGAGCCCTCCCGCGCATGGGTTCTTGCGGTGCAAGTAATCCTAGCACGGAAGGGCTCGGCTCTCTCTGCGTTGGCTCTTACAGGTGAAGGACGCGGTCCTTGATCTCCTGCGTACGGCCCTGGTTCCAGAACTGGGTGCCGATGTAGCCGCAGGTGCGTCGTGCGACGTTCATCTTGGACTGGTCGCGGTTGTGGCAGTTGGGACACTCCCAGACCAGCTTGCCGTCATCCTCGACGATCCTGATTTCGCCGTCGTAGCCGCACACCTGGCAGTAGTCGCTCTTGGTGTTGAGCTCGGCGTACATGATGTTGTCGTAGATGAACTGCATCACGCGGATGACGGCCTCGAGGTTGTCCTGCATGTTGGGCACCTCCACGTAGGAGATGGCCCCGCCGGGGGAGAGGCGCTGGAAGGCGCTCTCGAAGCCCAGCTTGGTGAAGGCGTCGATCTCCTCCGTGACGTGCACGTGGTAGCTGTTGGTGATGTAGCCCTTGTCGGTAACGCCGGGTACGATGCCAAAGCGGCGCTGCAGGCACTTCGCGAACTTGTACGTGACGCTCTCGATGGGCGTGCCGTACACGGAGTAGTCGATGTCC
>CACXFC010000155.1 GCA_902766835.1 uncultured Coriobacteriaceae bacterium
AAGCAGGAGCAGGAGCAGGCCTAATCCTGATGACGTTCCCCGGGCCGGTTTCCGCACATGCGCGTGCCCCGGGGTCGGTTCTTGCGGCACATCCGTGTGCGCTTTTGAAAAAGCGCACACGGATGTGACGCGAGAACCGACCCCGGGGCACGCGCATGTGCGGAAACCGGCCCGGGGAACGTCATCAGGATTAGGCCTGCTCCTGCTCCTGCTTCTTGCGGGCCTCTGCGGCTTCCTTCGCCGCCTTCTGCTGGGCGATCTTTGCGAAGAGCGCCAGCACATACGCCTCGGGGGTGTCCTTGTAGGGGACGCACTTGCGCTCCTCGTACAGGCGCTTGTAGGGGCACCCACCCGCGCAGACCGGCAGCCACACGCAGTCGCGGCACTCGTCGTCGGGCACGGGGTTTGCCAGGTTGATGTACTGGGTCAGGTTGTCGAGGTTGGACGCCGTCTCCAGCGGGTTCAGGGGGTCCCAGTCGTGGGCGGTGCCAAAGCTGAGCTCCGGCTTGTCAACCGCCTCCCAGCATTTCTGCAGGTTGCCCTTGTCGTCGATGCCCACAACCCACATGTTCTGGGCGCCGCAGTACAGGCCGCGCGCGCCGTTGAAGCGGTCCGCGTCCTGGGTGATGCCTACGTCGGCGCCGTTGTCATCGCACAGCAGGCCAACCTGCTTTCCGCGCTCGTCCGCAACCGTGCTTGCGGCCACGGGCGCGGGGTAGTAGCTGATGCTGTTGCCGGTCTCCTCCGCCAGCTGGTCCACCAGGGCCTTGAGCGGCTCCATCTGGTCGCGGTTCCCCTCGTGCACGTTGTGGCGAATGCTCACATGGAAGGGCAGGGGAGCGCGGAGGTTCTCCACGATGCGGTCGAAGGTGGGGCCGCCGCCCGCCAGGTGACGCGTGGCGTTGTGGGCCTCGCGCACGCCATCGAGGGTTATCTGGGCATATTCCACCTTGCACTCGCCGAGCATGCGCGCGATGTCGGGCGTGAGGTTGTAGCCGTTCGTGATGATGCCCGCGCGGTACCCGGCGTTGTGGATTTCGGCAAGCTCCATGAGGCGCTTCGAGAGCGACTCGATGATGTCGGGCGCAAGCAGCGGCTCACCGCCAAACCAGGTGATGCTAAGCTTCCTGGCTGCGGAGGCCTCGAGCATGCGGTCGGCGAGCTTCACGATGTCGTCCTGCACCTCCTCGCTCATTCTGCCGGCGAAGTGGTTCTCAAAGCAGTACGGGCAGTCGAAGTTGCAGCCCAGCGTGGGGCAGATGGTGAGGCCGACGTCACGAAAGCCCGTGGCGCTTCCGCGGCTCAGCGTCTGCAGGGCCGCCAGCTCGTCGAAGTTGACGATAACGCCACGTTTGGCAAGTCGGACGATGATGGGGTGGTCCTCGGAGATCTCGTCGAGCACGCTCATGAGGTACAGCTCGAGGGAGCTGTACGGCGCGCACGAGCCCTTGTACAGGTTTGCTATGGCAACGCTGTTACCTCCCGGAATGGGAGCGCTGAGGTTGTAGCGAGAAACATGCCAGCCGGCCTCTGCCGCCGTGCGCTGCGTCTGCTTTTCGGAATCCATGATGCACCTCTTGGTTGATGGGGTCGCATTAATGATTGTACGCCGCCTCTCCTCGCGCGATACTACCCCTTCTGATGTAGGCTATAGCGAAGAAAACACGCCGCCGTGCGGCTGCCGAAAGGCGAATGTGAGGTAGAGCCATGCGTACGAAGCACCCCAGCCACAATTCCATGCTTACCAGGCGTCAGGCGCTCACCGCGCTTGTGGCGTCTGCCCCCGCCGCGCTTGCTGGCTGCACCGCGCAAAGCCCCGCCGCGCCCACCTCCGCCGCGCCGCAGACGCGCACCATCCGCATCCTGGCCACCAGCGACCTGCATGGCAAGATGCTGCCCTACAACTACCCGGCCGACGAGGCCGATGCCTCGGGCAGCCTGGCGCAGGTGGCCACGGCCGTCTCGCAGCTGCGCGACGAAAACACCCTGCTCATCGACGTGGGCGACACGATCCAGGACAACATGGCCGAGATCTTCGCTAACGACGAGGCTCACCCCATGGTCGTGGGGCTCAACGCGGTGGGCTATGACATTGGCGTCCTGGGCAACCACGAGTTCGACTTTGGGATGGACACGGTGCGCCGTGCCGTCTCTGCCTTTGAGGGCACGCTGCTTACCGGCAACGTCATCGACGAGTTCGGCGACCCGGTAGGCGAGGCGCACACCATCGTGGATGTCGCCGGCGTGCGCGTGGGCATCATCGGCATGGTCACGCCCAACATCCAGATGTGGAGCGCGGACGCGCTCAAGGGCTGCGTCGTCTACAACCCCATCCGCGAGATCCGCAAGGCCATCAAGCTGATATCCGACGAGGTAGATGTGCTTGTTGGCGCCTTCCACGTGGACATAGACAGCGAGTTTGACATGCCGGGAACCGGCGCGCGCGAGATTGCGGAGGCCTTCCCGCAGTTCGACGTGATTCTGGCGGCCCACGGCCATAGGCTGATTGAGGGCGAGATAGTGGGCAACACGCTGATCGTCGAGAACCGCGCGCAGGGGCAGACCATGTCCAACATCGAGCTGGTGTGCGAGCAGGGCGAAGACGGCTGGAAGGTGGCCAGCAAGAGCGCGACCTCGGTTTCCATTGCTGACTACGACCCCGACCCGCAGATTGTCGAGCTGCTGGAGCCCTACGACGAGCGCGCAAAGGCGCACGCGCGTGAAGTGGTGGGCAGGCTTGAGGGCGGACCCCTCGTCGCGCCTGCCGAGATCGAGGGCATCCCCACGGCGCTGATCCAGGACACCCCGCTGATCGACTTCATCAACAAGGTGGTCATGCACTACTCCGGGGCGGACGTCGCCGTGTCCGAGCTTGTGGACGACGACGCAAACATCCAGCCGGGCGACATGCGCCGTTGCGACATCTCGAAGATCTACAAGCACACCAACACCCTCTACACCCTGCGCATGACGGGCTCTCAGCTGCGGCGTTTCATGGAATGGTCGGCGGGCGTGCTTGCCCAGTGGAAGCCGGGCGACCTGACCTTTGCCGTCAACCCCAACCGGCGCTACTACGAGCGCGAGATGCCTTCGGGCGTCACCTACGAGATTGACATCTCGCGTGAGGAGGGGCAGCGCATCCGCAACCTGTGCTGGGCGAACGGCAAGCCCGTGGCCGACGACGACAGCTTCGTGCTGGCGGCGAACAACTACCGCTCCAACTCCACGCTGCTCACACCGGGCAAGCTGTTCAGCGAGGACGACATGCCCAAGCTGATTGCCTCCGACCTGCGCAGCGACATCGGCAGCATCCGCGAGATGATCGTCCGCTACATAGAGAACGAGTGCGGCGGCGTGGTCAGGTCGGAGTGCGACAACAACTGGAAGCTTGTGGGCTACGAGTGGGACCCCGCGCTGCACGAGCAGGCGGTGGAACTGGTGCGCTCCGGGAAGCTCGAGATTAAGGACGACTACGGGATCTGCACCAAGGCCGTGACGAAGGCCGATCTGCCTGAGGGAAACTAAGGGACACGCCCCTTTTTGCCCCGCGGGGCAAAAAGGGGCGTGTCCCTTAGTTTCCTCCGGCGTCTTACTTCAGCTCAACGACCTCGCGGTACGTCCCGCGGTCCACTGCGGAGCAGCTCAGCTTGTCTCCCGTGGAGAGCCCCATGCAGGTCTTCGGATCGTCCGCAAACCGGATGCGATAGATCTCCCCGTCTGCCGAGAGCACGTACAGGTACGTGTCGCCCGCGTCGTCGGCAAGCTGGAGCTGGGCCACCTCGAAGGTATACTCCTCAGCCTTGCTGGCGCCCTCGGTGCCTCCCGTCTCAACGCCGGTGGTGTCAACCTCCGGCATCTCCTGGCTGTCGGTGGCAAACTCGATGCCCGCCGAGCGCATGGCGCGCTCGTAGGTTTCCTTGCAGGTAGCCAGGTCGGGCTCGCACGCCACGACGTTGTACGACTCGGCGTTGACCATGGCGTACAGGCGGATGAGGCCGGCCGAGTCCTTGAGCACCATCACGTAGGTCGGCTGCCCGTCAATCGAGACCAGCGAGGGGAACGAGGCCTCGTAGCCAAACTGCTGGACCTTGCCCTCGGCGCTCGACATGGCCGACTCCTCGTCGGCGCTTGCCATGGGCAGGAAGTGCGACTCGCCGGTCTTCTCGGAGGAAAGCAGGAAGCCGATGTTGGAGGCGTCGTTGCCCATTGAGGTGACGCCCGTGTAGATCCACTGCTCGCCGTCGATCATGACGTAGCCGTAGTCGCCGCCCGTGCGCGTGCAGCCCACCTGCCCGAAGATACTGTTCAGGAACCCTCCGCCATAGGCGCCGTGGCAGTCGTACATCCAGTCGAGCAGCTCGCCGTCATACACCACGTCCAGCCACGCGGGGACGCTGCCCGCGTCGTAGTACTCGGTGGAGCCGTCGGTGGGGTCCGTGACAATGACGCCCTTGACGTACTCGCCGCCCATCGGCGTCTTGAAGCCCATCGCCTGCGTCACGTAGAAGGGGTGGCCTTCCTCGTCAAGCTCGAAGTGCGTGGTGCCAAGCACCTCGGTGGGGTAGCGCAGCCACACGTGGCGGGCGAGGTTGTCGTTGAATCGGCCCGACGGAACGTAGCGCATCCCGTCGCCCGTGCCGTCGATGGACTCAAGCTCGTGGTAGTCGGCGCTCTGGCGAATGGGGTCGACGGACACGTAGCCGGGCGTTCCGGTCTTTCGGTTGTTGAGCCAGGCGAAGAAGCCTACGTACTGCAGCGGCGACACCTTTTGGGGCGTGCCGTTGACGATGATCTGGTAGTACTCGTCGTCGTCGAACTGGCTGACCACGTCTTGGAGCGAGCCAAGCTCGCGGCTGCCGACGCGCGTGGCCGACTCGGTGTCCATGAGCGAGATGCCCTCTACCAGCAGCTTGTCGTCCCACTGCGAGAACTCGGACTGCTGCACGCTCATGAGGTTCGCGTAGGTCTTCGAGCAGAGGACGGGCCCGCTGAGGAAGCTGACGAGGGTGGCGATGATCACCAGCAGGACGGCGAGCGCCACAAGGCTGGGCTTGCCGAGGCCGGGCTTGTCGTCGTCGGGCTTCTTGCCGCCCGTGAAGAGCCCAACGAGGACACCCAGAAGGACGATGAGCAGGGCAACCCATACGTACGACCCCAGGTAGTGGATGCTGATCGGTATATGAAACTGGTACGTGAGGCCCACGAAGAGCGCCACGAGGATGGCTCCCAGGACAAAGCGCTGGGTAGGGGATGTGGGTACCTCTATCTGGCGGATGTTCTTTGCCTGCGTTGCTGTCTCCGACAGCCTGCTCGCGAGCTGCGCCGCTGTCTGCGAAGTCCTGTGCTTCATGACCCACCTACCTTATGCGTCCAAATAACAGGCACTAGTAAAGCACATCCCAAAGGCGTGCGACTCCTTGTCTCGGGTGAGACGGGGAGTGGAAGGCGGCTCTCGCGGAAAACGGGCGGATAGGCGGGAGGAAACCCGTTACTAGGCATATTGATTGGCCCGGCGGCACTACGCACCGGCCGCCGAGCAACTCTTATCTGGAGTTTTTCGCCTTTGGCAAGGCACCTGGAGTCGGCGGGGCGCAATTGTTGCCTAGTAACGGAATTTCCCTACGCCGAACTCTGCTACGCGTCCGGATACTGCCACCAGAACCAACACAGGGCTCTTTGGATGTACGGTGATGCGCGCAGGTTGCCCGCGTCGCCAAAGGTTGCCGCCTCTTCATAGACTCGGCCCTATTTCGGGTGTGAGTGGCCGGGGCCATCTCAAAGCCCATCCTGATTCCGTACGGGTTGCGTCTGCCGAAACTGAGCTGTCAGCTGAGTACCTTTTTCCTCCTAAGTACTACGTTTCGTCTACCTGCGACCGAACGGAGGATGCCATGAAGCTGGTCAGAAAGCTCACCAAGACACTCAGTTTCGTTCTCATCATGGGCCTGCTTTGTCTGATGCCCCTAACTGGCTGCGGGTCTTCTGCCGAGGAGCCCACAGCGAAGATCCTGCAGTTTGCCGACATGGACGTCACCACCGAAACCCGGACCGGGTTCTTTGGTGGCAGGTACGCGTCGTTCAAGGTCACAGGCTCGGTTACCAACAACACCGGAAAGCCCGTGAACAAGGACAACGTTCCAGCCATCGTGTGGACCGACAAGAACGGCCACGAGAACAAAGTCAAGCCTTCCATGACGCAGGACAAGCTGCTTGACGGCGAAACCTGCGATGTAACCTACAGCGAAGAGCTCCCCGTTGACGACAGCTCCATTCCCGAGCTCGATTTCTCGGGAAAGGTGGAGTTCAGCGGCTTAGACGAGACCGAGTCAAAACTCAACGAGCAGATGCAGGCGATAGCGGCAGGCTTTGCCGCAGACGACGCCAAGAAGGCAGAAGAGCAGGCGGCAAAGGAGCAGGCAGCCAAGGAAGAAGCCCAGAAGAAAGAAGCCGCCAAGGAAACCCTGCAGGCCTGCAAGGGGCTCTATGCCATCAAGGCGTATAACACGGCAAAGGATACGGGCTTTACCATCAAGGTGCTCGACGAGCGCGGCAACGACGTGACCAAGACCATCGAGGGGTCCAAGAAGGGCGACGCCATCCGCAAGTGCGAGGTCACCGACGTGAAGATCGAGGAAGCCGGCTGGTTTAGCAGCGACACGGTAACCTTCACCATTGCCTACGAGGATCCCGAGGCAAAGGCCCGTCGCGAGGCCAAGGAAGAGGAGGAGCGCAAGGCTGCCGAGGCCAAGGCCATCGAGGAGAATGCTACGGTCGGCCAGCGCAATGCCCTCTCTTCGGCGAAGAGCTACCTCAGCTGGACGGCGTTTTCGTACTCCGGGCTCGTTGGCCAGCTTGAGTTTGAGGGGTACACCCACGAGGAGGCCACGTTCGCGGCCGACAACTGTGGTGCCGACTGGAACGAGCAAGCCGCCAAGTGCGCGCAGAGCTACCTGGAGTACACGTCGTTCTCGCGTCAGGGCCTCATCGACCAGCTTGTGTTCGAGGGATTCACCTACGAGCAGGCAGAGTATGGTGTGAGCGCAGTAGGGTACTAGTGCTTGTTGCCAACGTGCGCAGAGCTGCGGAGAGGGGCATGCCCCGGTGCGCATTCGCGTGCCGGGGCATGCCCCTCTTCGCAGGTGCGTGTGTGCTACTCCTCGTCGGGCTGCTGGCCGTCGTGCGCCGCCCAGGCACAGGGGCCAAGCTCAAGGTCGGTGAACCGCGCGGTGAACGACGAGTCCTCCGGCGAGCACGCGTACACGCCCACGCAAACCTCGCCCGCTCCCTCGTGCAGGTGGCACACGCGCATCTGCTGCCAGTGCTCGCCGTCGCGGGAGCAATCGATGCGGTAGTCATCTTCGCGGCGGCTCAGGCGATACCACATGTGACGAACGTCCGCGGGAATCTCGGTGGTGGCCCAGTCCGACCATCCGTGGTTGGTCACCACGCTGCCCAGGTGCTGGATGACGCCGTCCTCGTACTCCACCGACCCCTTGATCCAGTTCTCGGAGTCAAGGTACATGACCACGCCGCACTGGTCGAAGCGGTGGTGCGCGCCGGTGAAGTCGGTGCGCACGACGAACGAGAAGTAGGGCTCAGCTGTGCGCAGCTGCAGCGCAGGCGCATTGTCGTTGCGGAAGTGGTAGTAGGTGCGCTGCCAGAGGTCCGTGCCCGGCTCGGTGGTGATGAGCAGCTCGTCTTCCGAGCTGCTCCACTGCTTGGGCTCGCGCGTCCATTGCATCGTGGCTATGTTGAGCATGGTGATCCCCCTCGTTGCATGATCGATGTTGCCCTGAGTATAGACGCGCGGAAGGCGGTACGCGCCCTCATCCGCGCGAAAACTGAGCTGGTAGCTGATTAACCGATTGTGGCGTACTGCTAAACTACCTCCTGCTGCATTCGCGCACGTCAATCCCTTGTCAGCAAGCTCAAATCCATAGCTTCCGATTCGCAGAATTTACACGCCCTGTAATGAGGCTGGTTCAACTATGAGCAAGGAGGCATCATGACAGACGCATTCGACGAGAAGAACAACGAGCAGAACCACGACGAGGACACCACGGGAACGCAGGGCAAAGAGCAGCACGAGGACGTTGACATCGCAAAGGACGTGTTCGAGGGCTCGGGGAACAACCCCATCGACCTCGGCTGGGTGGGCCGGCTGGACTGCGGGGCGGTGGAGCTGCTCGAGCAAATCGCGAGCTTCGAGATGACCAGAACCGCAATTGCCGACGACCTGTTTGCCACGAAGGAGGACGTCCAGGTATTTGGCGAGGGGATTGGCCGCGTGGCTGCGAAGATGTTCAACATCTGCCGCCAGAAGGAGCAGGTTGAGCTCATCACCCTGCTGATTGCCCTGGCACGCGGGGGCTACGAGGCGGGCGTGCGCGACGCGGGAGAGGGGAGGCTCTCATCGGAGTGCGTGCGCGCCATCGCGGGCCGGGTCGGCAGGTCTGACGAGCGCTACGACGCGATGAAGGAGTTCTACGACGAGCTGAACATCCTGTAGTAAAGGTATGGGAAGCGTGCGCTGGGGGTGTACCCAGTGCACGCCTGAACTCCCTATCGAGCTGGGCAATTAAGGGACACGCCCTTTTTTTGCCCCGCGGGGCAAAAAAGGGCGTGTCCCTTAATTGCCCCGGGGCAGGCATCGCCCCTCTGAAATGTACAATCACCACATGGCAGCAAAGCATGGACAGACACCATCAGACGCACGTGCGACGGGAATCCGCTCGCCGCGCGTGCGTGGCCTGCTTGCTGCCGGGGCTATTCTTTTGGCGGCGGCGCTGGTGGCCTCGGCGTTGCTGTGGGCGCTCTCGCAGGCCTCGCCCCAGCAGGCTCAGGAGTCTGGCGCCACCTCGCAAGAGATTCCGCTGGTAGTTGAGGAGAGCCCGTCAGGCTGGGTGACGGGGCCAGACGGCGCGGTGCGTTACTTCGACCCCGAGACGCACGCATATCACGACGGCTGGCTCGATGACGGCGATGACCGCTACTACATCGATGGAGCAACGGGTGTGCCGGCAACGGGCTGGCTTGAGGTCGACGGGCTACGGCGCTTCTTCGACGAGACCGGCCGCATGCAGACGGGCCTTGTGACCGACAGCACCGGCATGACCTACTACATCAAACCCGACACCGGCGAGCTGGCCACGCACGAATGGATCGTGCTCGACGGGGTCTTCCAGGCCTTTGACGACGACGGCTCCCTCGTGAGCTTGGGCGAGGTGATCCCGCCAAATGACGCTGAGAACATGGCGAACATGACGGCGCGTCAGCATGCGGTGGTGGACGCCTGCGACACCACGCCGTGGCCGGGGTTTGGGCTGTGCGCCGCCTGGGTGTCGAACGTGTTCGTGAACGCGGGCGAGCCCTCGGTTGGGGGAGATGCCTGCGACATCGCGCGTGCGTGGTGCCACTCGAGTGACCTGTCCGAGCTGAAGCCCGGCATGGTCATCGCCGTGCCCTCGCACCCGCGCACCGAGAACGGCAAGATTTGGGGCCACGTGTGCATCTACGCAGGTAACGGCCTTGTGCGCGACAGTGGCAGAGATAGCACGCGCTGGGTGAAGCTCGGCACGTGGCTAGCCTGGTATGGGGTAACCGACACGCCCCAGTGGGGCTGGGCGAACGGGATCTCGCTGGAGTAGGGGGAACGTGCGCCAAGACGTGCACTGGGGGCAATTAAGGGACACGCCCTTAATTGCCCCTCACTCGTCTTTCGTGCCATAGGGAAGCCTTCCCTTTGGCACGCCCGGTGCACGCTAGTTTATGGGGGCGCCGTGGCCCCAGGAGCCTTCGGTGCCGCAGGCGCGGGCGGCGGCCGTGGCGGCAAAGTCCAGCGCGCGCTCGATGCGCTCGGCTCCCTCCACGCCATCCTTGGTGAGCGCGAACCACATCACCACGAAGCCGGTGAGGAAGGTGTCGCCGGCGGCCATGGTGTCCACGAAGTGCTCGACGGGCTTGGGTGCCTGGCGATAGAAGCGCTGGCCGTCGTAGCCAATGGCACCCTCCGCCCCGCGCGTCGCGTTCGCGTAGCGCGGGCCGCGAGCCACCACGCGCTTCAGCTGCTCGCAGGTCTCCTCCTCGGTCAGCTCGCTGCAGCTCATGAAGGCAAAGTCCACGAGCGGCGCAATCTCGTCGTAGTACTGCTCGCTCGAGTCGTCCGAGAAGTCGAAGGAGATGGGCACGCCCGCCTCGCGGATCTTGGGTAGCTGGCGCTCGGTGAAGCAGTAGTTGCCCGTGTGCACCACGTCAAACTCGCGGATGTAGGCAAGGTCGAAGCGGTCGAGCACGAAGCTGGTCTCGCCGCGGATGCCACCCTCGTTCGAGCCCAGAAAGACGCGGTCGCCGTCCACCACGCTCACGCGCGCCGCTCCGTTGGGACCCAGAAGCTGCTTGCATTTGACCAGCTCAACGCCCTCTTCCTCCAGCGAGGCAATCACGTGCTCGCCGGCGGCGTCGCTGCCAAAGTAGCCCATGTAGGCACTGCGGCAACAACCCAGCTGCTTGGCGGCCACGGCGAAGTTGACCGCGTTGCCGCCCGGATACATCGTCGAGATGTGCTCGTAGATGTCGACGACGTTGTCACCAAATCCCAGAACGCTGACGTTCAGCTCCATCTCGCTGCTCCTTATTCTTTCGGAGGGGCAATGAGGGGATACGCCTTATTGCCCCGCGGGGCAAAATAAGGCGTATCCCCTCATTGCCCCACTTGGCTAGTACTGCTCGATTCCCATGTAGCGGCGGATGGAGGGGTCGTGGTCAAACACGCGGCCACGGGCGGCGCGCAGCTCGACGTTCATGTAGTAGACCATGATTGGCTCGAGGTAGGCGCGCACGCGCTCGTCCACCTGGTCCATGCCGTAGGCTTGGGCGTCCAGCACCATGTAGGTGTCGGTGTGGGTCTTGAGGAAGGCCAGCACGCGCTCGTCCTCCACGCGCGAGGGGCCGCTGCTCATCTGCAGGAAGTAGAACACGCCGGGCTCGGTGCACTCGAAGGGGCCATGGAAGTACTCAGCGGAGTGGATGTAGGCGCAGTTCTGCCACTGCATCTCCTGGAGCGAGCAGATGGCAAAGCCGTAGGTCTGGGCAAACGTGGCCCCCGAGCCCAGGATGTAGAGGAAGCTGTGGTCCTTGCAGAGTGCCGCAAAGCGGTCGCACAGCTCGGCGTTCACCTTCTGCCTGGCTGCGGCAATGATGCCGTCGAGCTTGTCGATGCCCTCGTAGATGGCGTCATAGGCGTCATAGCCCTCCTGCGCGCGCAGCAGCTCGGCGCACACCATGATGGCCTGCGCGGCGTCAAGCTCGCGCTGCGGGGTGCTATCGGCCCACTCGTAGACGTAGGTGTCCCAGGCGTCGCGGTCGACTGCGCTGCCGGCGCCGGAGGTCATGGCAAACACGTAGGCGCCGCGCGCGCAGGCAAGCTCCAGCGCCTCCACCACCTCGGGCGTGCCGCCCGAATGGCTGAGTGCCACAACCATGCTGTGTGCGCCCAGGCGCTTGGGCGTGGCCACGCTGAACTCGCGGGCGGTGATGGCATGGCTCTCGACGCTGGCCGATTCGGCAACCATCATGTAGTTGGCCGGCATCAGGTCGATCAGCGAGCCACCGCAGCCAATCCAATAGATCTGGTCGATGTGGCCCTTCTCGGCAAGGGCCTTTGCCACGGCCTGCTTGGCATTGAGGCGCATGAGGCCTCCTTTCGGGGTGCTTGGTTGTACGGTCGGCAGCGGTTAGCCCTGGCGGTAGCGGCTGAGGAAGTCTGCCGTGCGCTGGTTCTTGGGGTTGTTGAAAAGCTGCTCGGGAGGACCGTCCTCCACGATGACGCCCTGGTCCATGAAGACGACGCGGGTCGAGATGTCACGCGCGAACATCATCTCGTGCGTGACGATGACCATGGTCATACCCTCCTCGGCAAGCTCCTTGATGACCTCAAGCACCTCGCCCACCATCTCGGGGTCAAGCGCGGAGGTTGGCTCGTCGAACAGGATGACGTCGGGCTTCATGCACAGGGCGCGCGCGATGGCCACGCGCTGCTTCTGTCCGCCGGAAAGCTGGGCGGGGCGCGCGTTCTGGTAGGCGTACATGCCCACCTGGCGCAGGTACTTCTTGGCCAGCTCCTCGGCCTCGGCGGCGCTGCCCTTCTTCACCACCTGCACGCCCACCATGCAGTTCTTCAGCACGGTCATGTTGTTGAACAGGTTGAAGCTCTGGAACACCATGCCCACGCGCGCCCGAAACGCGCTCTTGTCCTTGGGGGCGTAGGAGATGGGCCTGCCCTCGAAGTAGATGGTGCCGGCGCTGGGCTCCTCGAGCATGTTGATGCAGCGCAGCAGGGTCGACTTGCCCGAACCCGACGAGCCGATGATGCTGATGACCTCGCCCTTGTCCACCGAGAAGTCGATGTCGCGCAGCACCTCGTGCGTGCCGAAGCTCTTGCCCAGGTGCTCGACCTTCAGGATCTCGTTTGCCATCTATGCCACCTCCGCCTGCGAATCGACAACCAGCTCGTAGTCACGCGCGCCGTCCAGGCGCCTCTCCATGAGGCCCAACAGGCGCGAGGTGACGAAGGTCAGGAAGAGGTAGATCATGCTGATGATGAAGTAGGTCTCGAAGAAGCGGTAGTACGCGCTCGAGACGCCGCGGCCGATGAAGTACAGCTCGGTGACCGAGATGACGTTGAGTACCGAGGTGTCCTTGATCGACGAGATGAACATGTTGCCAATCTGGGGGATCAGGTTGCGGAACGCCTGGGGGATGATGACGCGCGTCATGGCCTGCACGTGGCTGAAGCCGATGGCGTAGGCGCCCTCAAGCTGGCCGGGGTCGATGCCGGTGATGGCGCCGCGCACCGACTCGGCCATGTAGGCGCCGGTGTTGAGCGAGAGCACCAGGATGCCCGAGAGGAACGGGTCGAGGTCGATGCCCCAGGCCTGGGCCGAGCCGTAGTAGATGACCATGGCCTGCACCATCATGGGCGTGCCGCGGAAGACCTCCACGTAGACGGCCACGATGGCCTTGAGCACCTTGATGAGGCCACGCGAGAGCGGCGAGGAGTGCTTGTCGACGGTGATGCTCTGCACGATGCCCACCAAAAAGCCCAGCAGGCAGCCCAGGACGGTTCCCAAGAAGGCAAGCTGGAGTGTGGTGATGGTGCCCTTCACGAACTGTGGGCCAAAGCGCTCGACCAGGAAGCTGACCCATCCGGTGAATGTTGTCGGTATTTCTCCCATTCGTCCTCCCTTCTGCGGATGCGTTCATACGTGTGCAGGCCAGAGGCGTGCTGCTGGCTGCGATGGGATGCGTTGCGTGTTGTGTCAGAAAAGGGGAGGGCGGACGCTGGCGCGTCCGCCCTCTGGAAAGCGCTTAGCCAACAGACAGCGGCTGCTCGGCGAAGGCCTCGTCCATCAGCTTCTCTTGCATGTCGCGGTCGATGGTGTCGACGACGGCGTTGATCTTGTCAAGAAGCTCGGTGTTGCCCTTGGCCACGGCGATGCCGGCGGAGCAGTCGGAGAGGTCGACCTCGAAGCCCTTGCCTTCCTCGAAGGTGACGTAGGCCAGCTCGGGGTTGGACTTCATGCAGCTCTTGGCCTCGGTCTCGCCCATGATGGTGGCGTCGATCTTGCCGCTCTTGAGGGCGGTGATGATGGTGTTGACGTCGGGCAGCGATTCCTTCTTGTCGACGCCGGGGATCTGGTCGACCATGGCCTCCCACATCGAGCCGATCTGCGCGGCCACCTTGGCGCCGCCGAAGTCGGCGAGGCTGGTGCCCTTGGCAAACGGCGAGTCGGCAAGCAGCAGCATGCCCTGGTCGCTCGACCAGTAGTAGTTGGAGAAGTCGACGGACTGCTTGCGCTCCTCGGTGACGCCCATGCCGTCGATGATGCAGTCGATCTTGCCGGCGTTGAGGGCGGGGATCAGGCCGTCCCAGTCGACCTTGATGAAGGTGAC
>CACXFC010000156.1 GCA_902766835.1 uncultured Coriobacteriaceae bacterium
AAAGCGCACACGGATGTGCCGCAAGAACCGACCCCGGGGCTCACGCATGTGCGGAAACCGGCCCCGAGGCACACGCATGTGCGGAAACCGGTGTGTCAGGGGGACGGAGGTGTTGGCACACTCCCCAGTCCACGCTAGACCCTCCTCGGAGTATCATGGCAGTCTGGTCTACTGACGTCACCAAGGAGCTCTCATGGCCCTCTCGCTCATGCCCCCAACCAAAGACGACGCCCGCCTCTCCCGCATCCTGCGGCTGCTTGAGGATGACCCCTCGCTTGTGGAGCGCGTGGACGAGCGCGAGCGCAAGTGGCACTGCGCCATCTTCGAGGCCGAGCGTTGGCAGGTGACCCAGCCGGATGGCGTCTCGAGCGAGCGCGACATCGTGCTGCATCATGGCGGGGCGGGGGTGTGCGTGGTGCGCGACGGCAAGATGTGCCTGGTGCGCCAGTACCGCGTGGCGCTCGGGCGCATGACGCTCGAGATTCCCGCAGGAAAGATTGATCCTGGCGAGGATCCGGCGGTCTGTGCCGCGCGCGAGCTGACCGAGGAGACGGGCCTTGTTGCCGAGCGCCTGGTGCCCATTGCGGTGAGCAGCAGTGCTCCCGGCTTTACCAACGAGAAGACGCGCATCTTCTATGCGGATGGCGTCTCGCAGCATCCCGCCCATCCCGACGAGGACGAGTTCGTCGATGTGGTGTGGGTGCCGCTGGAGGAGGTGCTGGCCGCCGTGCGCGCCGGCATCATCGAGGACGCGAAGACGGTGATCTCCGCCCTGTTCGTAGCCGGGCTGCAATAGGGCAAAAAGGGCGTGTCCCTTAATTGCCGCACCTAGCCTCCGCAGATGCCGCAGGGATGCCGTCCCATTCCCTCGGCTTCCGAGACCGTCACCCACTCCATCGAGCGGGCATTCTCCAGCCCCTTGCACGTCGTGTCATGGTGGTAGGCCTTGCCCGAGCCGGTGACGATCACCTTGCGCTCGCCGCTCTCGCTCTCGGCCGTTCCCTCGGGAACCACCGTGCTAGGCGTGGCCTCAGGTGCGGTATCCGAGGGCGTGGAGCCAATCCCCTGCACCGCGCTGCTGGCATCCTCGATGACCTCGAACGTCCCGGTGGCGTAGTCGATGGCAAACCCACGCGCGGCGTTGTATACCGCCACGCGCTGGTCAACTGCTCCGTCGCTGCTGCGGATGTCGACAATCACGCTGCGCGCGACCAGTTCGTCTCCCTCGTAGATTGGTGTGACGGCGTAGTAGAGCGTTCCGTCGTGGTGGTCGTCGAGCCAGGCGCGTGCCAGGCCCTCGGCGTAAGCCATGCCGCCTTCGGTGCCGGCCACATTGGCCCCGACGTTTTGCGTCCTGGTTCCGGTGATGAGGTTGTGCAGCTCGTCGTCCCCGCCCAGCGACTTGGCGATGAGATGTGAGCGGTTGAAGAGAAAGCCGTGGTAGATGCTGCCGTCGGGCATGGCCATGTCCACCTCGCGGTTGTGGCCCCAGCCCGTGGGCTCAAGCTCGCTGGTCTCGCTCCGCTCGCGCGCAAGGCCGTTCTGCATCGAGTCGTAGGTGATGGTGGCCACGGCCCCCGTCGCGCGGTTGAGGTGGTCGAGGGCACCGTAGTTGGCCGTTCCTGGTGCGGGTGCACTGCCAACCTGAGCTGGGCCAAGGACCAGGTAGTAATTGGGGGCGAGCGCTTCGTCCCAGGTGGTGGGGGAGGGCTCGCCTGTGGGGGATGAAGCCTCAGATGGCTGGCTGGAGGCGGTGGGAGCGACGAGTGTCGGGAGGTTAAGCTCGGTGTCCTGCGAGAGGCGCGCCACCACATGTCCCGCGCCAAAGCCACAGGCAAGCGTGAGCGCGCAAAACAGCAGGCGAGTGACGAGCTTGCGCATGTGAGGAGCCATCTGTGCCATACGACCTCCTTACCGACATGCTTATATGGTACCCAGCGGAGGGACCGCGTTAACCCGCGTCAGGGGTGTGCCAACACCTCCGTCCCCCTGACACACACGGGTTAAGAGAGGGCTAGAAGATGTATATGTCTTCGTCTGACAGTGACTCGATGACATCGGCAATCTTAAAGCCGTCGTACTCGGCAGCGAGTATCTCGTCGACCGTCTCGAACTCGATGTCTGGTTTATAGAATTCGCAAAAGGCGACAAAGCGCTTGCCCTCAACGCTGCCGAACGTGAATGAGTATTCCTTTCCGTTGAAGTTGAATTCGATCTCATGACCATGTTCGAGCAGGTCTTTGATTTCAGCAATCGTCATTTGACCTCCTCCATTTCAAGGCGCAATTAAGGGACACGCCCTTTTTTGCCCCGCGGGGCAAAAAAGGGCGTGTCCCTTAATTGCCAATGAAACTCAGGCCAGAGGACAAGCCTCTGACCTGCGGATTTCTGGTGCGCCATAACGGATTCGAACCGCTGACCTTGGGATTAGAAGTCCCCTGCTCTATCCAACTGAGCTAATGGCGCTTGTTGCAGAAGACATTCTAGCACGCAACGCCCATCCTGTGTACCTTAGAACGCCCCTCCCGCAGGGCTCGTCAGCTGCTTCGCAAAGGCGTCAATCTGGCCGCCCAGCTCCTCGCGCGGCATCTTGGCGGGGTCCTTCAGGCTGAGCACTGCGGTGTTGCCCACGGAGCGTCCCAGCTTGCCAGCCAGGTCCTTCGCGCACGACGTCGCGTCGCCCGAGGCGCTCGCAATGACGAAGGCCACCTTCGCATTGCCAAACTGGCGGCCCTTGATGAACGAGTTGATGGGCGCCGCGGCCTTGCCCGCCCACATGGGAAGGGCCAGAACCACCAGGTCATATGACGAGGGGTCCATGGTCAGCGGCTTGATCTGCGGAAGGCGCCCGAAGGTGGAGTCCTTTCCGCCGTGGAAGAACTTGGCCAGGCCATGGGTGGGGTAGGGCTTCACGGTCTCAACCTCAAACAGCTCGGCACCCAGGCGCGACGCAAGGCTTTGCGCCGCCAGGCGGGTGTTGCCCTCAAGGGAGTAATAGACGACTGCAGCATGCATGGCAGGAGCCTTTCGTTGTGATGCAACCAATGCGGAATAGAACAACGGTGCACCCATGTTCGCACAGAGGTGCACCGTCAGCTTTGCATTTTCGGCGAGCTCGCCTAGACGCCGGCTATCTCGCGAATCTCTATCTCGAGCCCGCGCAGCAGCTCGGTATCGGGGCTGCCGCAATGCGGGCACGTCTTTCCGTGCTCAATGGTGGGGTAGGTGCGCCCGCAGGCGTTGCAGACCGTGACCGCCTCAATCTTCTGCACGTCAAGCTCGGCTCCGCGCAGAAGCTCGGTGCGGTCGGCCGCCCAGCGCCAGCAGTCAAGCAGGTAGTCGGGCAGCACGCCGGTCACCTCGCCCAAGTCGAGCGTGACCCGCGCGATGGAGGTGAGGTCGTTTTCGGCCCCCACCTCCTCGAGCGTGTCGATCATATGGAAGACAATCCCCAGTTCGTGCACGGCGCTTGCGCCTTACTTGCCCATCTTGCCGCGCAGGATCTTTATGCCACGCTTGGCGGCATAGGGCAGCACGGCCTTGACCTTGTCCTCGCTGCGCCACATGGTGGACGCCTCGGGGTTGTCGCGGCGCAGGTGGATGGCGTCAAACTCGCAGCGCGTGGTGCACAGGCCGCAGCCGATGCACTTGTTGGGGTCGACGATGCTCGCGCCGCACGACAGGCAACGCGCACACTCGGTCTTGATCTGCTCCTCCGTGAAGGTGCGCGTCGGGTCGTCCCAGCGATGCACCACGTTCTCCACCTTGGCGCACGCGGGGACCTGACGGCCGGAGTGGTCGTATCCCGAGGGGTTGAGCATGACGTCGGTCTTGTCGAGCTCCACGTAGTGGCGCTGGTTGCGGCTGAGGGTGAGCGAGGAGCCCTTCTGCACGAAGCGGTGGATGGAGATGGCGGCCTCATGGCCTGCGGCAACCGCGTCGATGACAAACTTCGGGCCGGTGTAGACGTCGCCGCCCACGAAGATGTCGGGCTCGGCGGTCTGGTAGGTCTGCGCGTCGGCAAGGGCGCCCTTGCCACGGCCCAGCTCCACCTTCTGGCCATCGAGCAAGTTGCCCCACTCGATGGACTGGCCAATGGCCATGATCACGTTGTCGCAGGGGATGGTCACGGTCTCGTCCATGTCGTAGGCCGGCGCGAACGAGCCGTCCTCAGCGTAGACCTGCACGCAGCGCTTGAAGGTGACGCCGCTCACGTTGCCGTCGGCGTCGACCTCGATGGCCATCGGGCCCCACCCGTTCTTTAGCTGCACGCCGTCTTCCTCGGCCTCAAGCACCTCGTGGGGCAGTGCGGGCATCTCGTCGCGCTGCTCGAGGCAGTACATCGCAACGTCGGAAGAGCCGCAGCGCACCGCAACGCGCGCGGCGTCGATGGCCACGTTGCCGCCGCCGATGACGATGGTCGAGCCTTCCACCTCGTGCTGCGGGTCGGCCAAGGCGGTGCGCAGGAACTTGACGGCCGTGGAAACCTGCGGCGCATCCTCGCCCTCAACGCCGGCCAGGCGCCCGCCCTGGCAGCCAATGGCCAGATAGAAGGCACCGTAGCCCTCGTCGCGCAGCTGCTGGATGGTCACGTCGCGGCCCACCTCGACGCCGCAGCGGATCTCGACGCCCATCACGCGCATGACGTCGATCTCGGCGGCCACGAGGTCCTTGGGCAGCTTGTAGCTGGGGATGCCGTAGGTGAGCATGCCGCCCGGCTTCTCGTCGCGCTCGAAGACCGTGGGGTTGTAGCCCATGTTGGCCAGGTAGTATGCGCAGGAGAGGCCCGCGGGGCCGGCGCCGATGATGGCGACCTTCTCCTTGAAGCGCCCGCGCAGCGAAGGGATGCGGGGCTCGGGCACGTAGCGATGCTCGGCCTCGAGGTCCTTCTCGGCAATGAAGCGCTTGACCTCATCGATGGAGACCGCCTCGTCCACAATGCCGCGCGTGCAGGCTGCCTCGCAGCGCTTGTTGCACACGCGTCCGCACACGGCGGGGAAGGGGTTCTCCTGCTTGATCAGGGCCAGCGCGTCACGGTAGCGGCCTTGCGCGGCCAGGCGCAGGTAGCCCTGCACGCTCACATGGGCCGGGCAGGCGGTCTTGCAGGGAGCGGTGCCCGTGTCGTGGGTCTCGATGCGGTTGTTGTTCTTGTAGTTGGGATCCCAGTCGGCCTCGCCCCAGTTGCGCGCGTCGGGCAGGGGCTGGCGCGGGTAGGCGATGGGGCCCTTGGTGGTGGGCAGCTTCTGGCCCAGCTGCGCGGCGCCGGCGGGGCAGACCTCCACGCATCCCGCGCAGGCGACGCACTTCTCGGTATCGACGTGTGCCACGTAGGCCGACCTGCTCATGTTGGGCGTGTTGAACAGCTGGCTGGTGCGCAGCGCATAGCACACGCTCACGTCGCAGTTGCAGATGGCGAAGATCTTGTCTTCGCCGTCGATGTTGGTGATCTGGTGCACGTAGCCGTTGCGCTCGGCCTGGTAGAGGATGTCCATGACCTCGTCGTAGGTGATGTAGTGGCCCTTGCCGGTCTCGTAGAGGTAGGTGGCCATGTCGCCCACGCCAATGCACCAGTTCTGCGGGTCGCGCCCGCCGTTGTCGCCGCGGGCGCGCTCGGCAACGGCGCACGAGCAGGCGCCGGCCGCATAGCGGTCGTACTTCTTCAGCCAGTGCGAGAGGTGCTCGACGCTGGCGGTGTGGTTCTCCTGCTTGATGGCGCGCTCGACGGGGATGACGTGCATGCCAATGCCCGCGCCTCCGGGCGGCACCATCTTGGTGGCCACCGTAAGCGGCAGGTAGGTCATGCGCTCGAAGAAGGTGCCAATCTCGGGGTGCTCCTTCATCTGGCGCTGATTCATGACGGTGAACTCGGCGGATCCGGGCACGAACATCGGCAGCACATAGCGCTTCTTGTGCTCGGGGTTCTTGCCGTCCTCGTTCTCCCAGTTGTACTCGATGATGCCCTTGTAGGAGAGGGCGTCGAGCAGCTCCTGCACGCGCTCGGCGGGCATCTTGCTGCCCGCGACGACCTGCTCGAAGGTCTTGGGCACGCGCACCTTCATGTGGCGGGTGAGCTCGGCCTCCTCCTCGGTCATCACGCTGGCAAGGCCCCAGTAGTCGGGGCTTTGGGCCGTGAGCTTCTCAAGCCCCAGCTTGACGGGGATGCGATCGGTGATCTTCTTGCCCTCGCGCATGACGCCGGGCTTGACGGGCTCCGCCACGGGAACCGGTCCGTCGGGCTCCTCGGGCTTGAAGTGGGTCGCCTCGTCGTTCTCCAGGAAGTACTCCTCGGCCACAATGTGGTGCTCGGAGCCGTCCGGAGCGGTGGTGGGAATCACGTTGCGTGCGGCAATCTCCTCGTCGGTGAGGCTGCCGCGCATGCTCTCGCGCAGGTACTCGAAACCGGCGGTACCGGTGGTCACTACGTCTTGCCAGTTAATCTCTTCGGCCATCGCTGTCTCCTTGGCTTCTCGTATCGGTCCTTACGCGCTTTGCTTCCAGGCTGCCACCTGCGCGCGGAGCCACTCGTACCATGCCTCCATGCCCTCGCCGGTCTTGGCGCAGATGGGAATGACCTGCGCGTTGGGGTTGCGCAGCGCGACGTTCTCGCGCAGCTTCTGCAGGTCGAAGTCAAAGTAGGGCATGACGTCAGTCTTGTTGACCAGCACCACGTCGCACACCTTGAACATCAGGGGGTACTTGAGCGGCTTGTCGTCTCCCTCGGGAACCGAGAGGATCATGGCGTTTGCGCTGGCACCGGTGTCAAACTCGGCGGGGCAGACCAGGTTGCCCACGTTCTCGAGGAAGGCGAGGTCGACCTCATCTGTGCCCAGCTCGCGAATGCCCTGACGGCACATGTCGGCGTCGAGGTGGCACATGCCACCAGTGTGCAGCTGGATGGCGCGCACGCCCTTGGCCAGCACGCGGCGCGTGTCCACGTCGGAGTCGATGTCCGCCTCCATGACGGCAATGCGCAGCTCGTCTGCCAGCGCCTCGATGGTGCGCTCGAGCGTGGTGGTCTTGCCGGAGCCCGGCGAGCTCATGAGGTTGAGCAAAAAGGTGCCCCGCTCCCTCAGCTCGCTGCGCAGCCGGTCTGCGTCGCGGTCGTTGTTATCGAACACCGAGCGCTTTACCTCGATGACCCTGATTTCGTCCATATGAACCTCTCCTGCGGCCGGCGTCCCCACGCCGGCAATGTTTCGCATCTTTATATGGTTGAGTATAGAGTAAGGCTCCGGCCAAGTGAGTCAGTGGCTAGGGCGGAACGGCTAACTCAAGGGGCAATTAAGGGACACGCCCTTTTTTGGGCTCTTCGCCACGATGTGTGGGCGTCATTCCCGTGAAATGGCAGGTGGCACGCCACTT
>CACXFC010000157.1 GCA_902766835.1 uncultured Coriobacteriaceae bacterium
CCGCATTGCCCAGATCAAGGGCGAGATCGAGCACACCGACTCCGACTTCGACCGCGAGAAGCTCCAGGAGCGCATGGCCAAGCTGGCTGGCGGCGTTGCCGTCATCAAGGTTGGCGCTGCTACCGAGGTTGAGCTGAAGGAGATCAAGCACCGCATCGAGGATGCTCTCCAGGCTACCCGCGCTGCTGTTGAGGAGGGCATCGTTGCCGGCGGCGGCGTTGCATTCCTGGCTTCCGCCAAGGCGCTTGACGCCGTTGAGGCTGCCGATGCCGACGAGAAGATCGGTGTCGAGATCATCCGCAAGGCTCTGGTTGCTCCCGTGCGCCAGATTGCCCAGAACGCTGGCTTCGAGGGCTCCGTGGTCGTTGAGAAGATCAAGGACCTGCCCGAGGGCGAGGGCCTCAACTCCGCCAACGGCGAGTGGGGCAACATGATCGAGATGGGTGTGCTCGACCCGGTCAAGGTCACCCGCACCACGCTGCAGAACGCCGCTTCCGTGGCAAGCCTGATCCTCATCACCGAGGCTACCGTCTCCGATGAGCCCAAGGACACCACCATCGAGGAGGCCATCTCCGCTGCCGCTGCTGCTGGCGGCCAGGGTGGTGGCATGTACTAAGCCCGAAGGGCTTAGCTAACCTGGGCCCGCCCCAGGAACACCACGCAAACGTCCTCACAGGGGTCCGGCAAATGCGTTGCATTTGCCGGACCCCTGCTGCGGAATGTTTGCTTTGGTGTTCCTGGGGCGGGCCTCGTCAGAGCCCCTTGGACTTCGTACGTACAAGTAGATTTGACCTGTGGGATTCTGCGGGTTGATGACTTTGCCTGTTCTGTAAATGAGTCTGTTGGGTTTTGGCGCGAGCGTGTGCGGAAAGAGGCGTACCCTCAATGCGCGTCCTTGTTGCGGGTCCTTATTACGGAGAGTAAAAGACTGACCTGTGGGGTTTTGCGGGTTGAAGCTTTGCCTGTTCTGCACTGGTACAATGGGTGACTGCATGGTCGAAACATGGCTATTTCAAAAGGGTATCGCCCCTTTGAAATAGGTTGGAATGTGGTTGCAGGGAAGGGGGATGCATGGCCGAGAAGCGCGATATGCTCGATGACCTTATCGATATCCAGCAAGACTGGCAGAAGGTGTCGAACCCCCTGGGTGATTTGGCCGGTTCGCTGGCCGACCCAAGCAAGGCGCGCGTGTTCAACCCTGCCGACTACAAGGGCAAGCCGCGCACCAACTCGGTCTACTGCATCAACGTGGCCTCAAAGCGCCTCGACCTGTGCAATCGCTGCCTTGAGGTGTGCCCCACGGCTGCCATTGAGATCAGCGACACGGTGGTTAAGATCAACGACCAGTGCCGCGAGTGCGGGCTTTGCCTCTCGGTGTGCCCAACCGAGGCCTTCCAGCTGCCCAAGCACATGTCGCGCCAGCTCTACGACAAGATTGCGCGCATCGCAAGCGCCTACGAGCAGTGCTACGTCACCTGCACGCGCGCCTTGGGCCGCTACCCAAAGGACAACGAGGTCGTGCTGCCCTGCGTGGGCGTGCTCACGCCCGAGCTGTGGTTCTCGCTGCTCATCGACTACGACAACATCTCCGTGTATCTGCCGGTGGGCATCTGCGACCGTTGCCAGACCACCACGGGCGAGGAGGTCTACGTCAACCACATTGGCCAGGCAGAGGAGTGGAGTGGCTATTCCCTGGGGCTTGAGGTGGACGAGGCAAACCTCAACCACGAGCAGACGCGCGCGTACAAGCGCGGGCAGTTTGTGAGCAACATGGCGCGGGCTGGTGCGACGGCCATGATGGCGGGTAATCCTGCGCTACTGGGCGCCAAGGCCGTGGCCGCGCGCATCAAGCGCCACACGCAGAAGATGAACGACATGCAAAGGGCCCTGGAGGAGGCGGTGGGGAGCAAGACCAGCTCAAACCGCAAGCATATCCTCACGCAGAGCCGCAAGCTCGTGCTTTCCACCGTGCAGGACTCGCCGGCGCTGGCCAACGTCTTCGACCTGAAGGTGCCGGTGTGCGACTCGTCGCTGTGCTCGATGTGCGGCGACTGCGTGCGCGCCTGCCCCCTGCACGCCTGCGACCTCGATGCGGGCGGCCACTTCTCGGTGGAGCCGGCCTATTGCCTGGGCTGCGGGGCTTGCGTGAAGGTGTGCGAAGACGGCGCCCTCGAGATGGAGAAGGCCGACCCGGCAGAGCTGGTGGTGCCCGACCCCAATGCGGCAAAGGCCGCTGAGCAGCGCGAGAAGATCCAGAAGGCAAAGGCCGAGGGCAGGGCCAAGCTCAGCAAGTATCTTGACGCCCTGGAACAGCTGGGTGTGTCAGGCGATAGTGACTAAGAGAAATACGAGGTAGTGCACGTGGCTCTTTCGATTGGCATCGTGGGACTTCCCAATGTGGGCAAGTCGACGCTCTTTACGGCCCTTACGCGCAAGGGCGGCCTTGCGGCCAACTATCCCTTTGCGACCATCGACCCCAACGTGGGCATCGTGGATGTGCCCGACAGCCGTCTGCAGGTGCTTGCCGACATCGTGCATCCGGGGCGCATCGTTCCGGCCACTGTCGAGTTCGTGGACATCGCAGGTCTGGTGAAGGGTGCCAGCGAGGGCGAGGGCCTGGGCAACCAGTTCTTGGCCAACATTCGTGAGACCGACGCCATCTGCGAGGTCGTGCGCTTCTTCTCCGACCCCGACGTAATCCGCCACGAGAGCAGCCATGACCCGCTGAGCGACGTGGACACCATCCAGACCGAGCTGGTTCTGGCCGACCTCGGCACGCTTGAGAAGGCCATTCCCAAGCTCGAGAAGGAGGCGCGCCGCGACAAGGCCAACGCTCCCAAGCTGGCCATTGCCAAGCGCCTGCAGGAGTGGCTGAACGAGGGCAACCGCGCCGCCGACCTGCCCATGTCGCCCGAGGAGAAGGCGGCTGCGCACGACCTGTTCCTGCTCACCATGAAGCCCATCCTGTACGTGGCCAACGTGGACGAGGATGCGCTGGACGCCGAGCTGCCTACCATTAACGGTGCGGAGGTCGTGCCCATCAGCGCGAAGGTGGAGTCGGAGCTCATCGAGCTGGAGCCCGAGGAGGCGGCAGAGTTTCTGGCCGATCTTGGGCTTAAGCAGAGCGGTCTGGCGACCCTTGCCCAGGCGGCGTACCGGCTGCTGGGCTTGCAGAGCTACTTCACGGCCGGCGAGATGGAGGTCAAGGCCTGGACGATTCCCGTGGGCGCCAAGGCTCCCCAGGCAGCCGGCGTGATCCACTCCGACTTCGAGCGTGGCTTCATCAAGGCCCAGGTGTGCAGCTACAACGACTACGTTGAGCTCGGCGGCGAGCAGGGCTGCAAGAATGCCGGCAAGCTGCGCATGGAGGGCAAGGAGTACGTGGTGCAGGACGGCGACGTCATGCACTTCATGTTTAACGTGTAAGCTCCAGCGCACGCTGGAGGAAAATAAGGGACACGCCCTTTTTTGCCCCTTGGGGCAAAAAAGGGCGTGTCCCTTATTTTCCCTCGCACAAGAGAGGCGACCTCCCGTTTCAGGAGGCCGCCTCTTCAGTGCTGGTTGCTTGCGAGACCAGAGCCCGTTACTCCTCGGTGCTCTCCTCGTACGTCGGTTCCTCGTAGACCGGCTCTTCCTCGTACGTGGGCTCCTCGTAGGTTTCCTCCTCGTACGTCGGTTCCTCGTAGGTTTCTTCCTCGTAGTACGTGGGCTCCTCATAGCTGTAGTCGCTCGACGTGCTCTGCGCGTTGTTGTTGACTACCACCGAGCTGTAGTCGGTCTCGCCGTTGTCGGGCGAGGTCTCCAGAGCGCTCACGTCGCCTTCCTCGGTGGGAGGCAGGCCCTGGTCAACGCGACGCATCATCTTCTGCCAAGCGGCGGTGTCGCACAGTTCGTACCACGTGCTGTTGATGTAGCGCGCGGTGGTGGGCTCCATGCCCGTATAGAAGTTGTGCTCGAGGTCCATGCCAATGAACTGCATGGCGAGCGTGACGATGGACTGGACGTCCATGTCGGTGCGCACGTAGGAGGCCATGGTCGAGACCGTTGCGGCGATGGTTGCCGGGTCGCTGGTGAGGACCTTGCGGGCAACGGTGGTGATGACCTGGCGCTGGTTGGCGGCGCGGTAGCGGTCGCCGTCGCCGTAGGCATCGTAGGCGTGACGGCAGCGGCAGAAGAGCGCGGCGGTGTATCCGTCAACGTGATGGGTGCCTGCGGGAATATCAAGGCCGGTGTAGTAGGGGTCCTTGATGTCGACGTCGGTGTGGATGTCGATGCCGCCGATGGAGTCGATAACGGCAGCGAGTCCGTCCATGTCCACCTCGGCGTAGTGCGAGATGGGCACGCCGGCAAACTCGGAGATGACCTGCGTGGTGTAGGTCTCCTGACCAATGGAGTAGGCAGCGTTAATCTTCTGCTGACCGTTCTCGCCCAGGTCAACCAGGGTGTCTCGGTGGATTGAGACCATGGTGACCTTCTTCTCGGACGGGTCGATGCGCGTCAGCATGATGGAGTCGGAGCGATACCCGCTGTCGTCGGCACCGTACTCGGGGTCGTCAACGCGGCCTTCGTCCTTGTCTACGCCGATGAGCAGCAGGTAGAACGGCTTACCGGCTTCCTGCGTGGTCAGAACGGTCTGGAGCTGCGTGTCGACGCGGCCCGTGATCTTCTGGTTGATCTGGTTGACGTAGGAGGCAATGGCCACCGACGCAAAGACAAGCACCACTGCCAGGGCGCCAAGCACCGTGAGCAGGACGCGCTTGCGCGAGCGGGAGCGCAGTTTGCCGTTGTAGTATTCAGCAGAAGTGCTACGTGAAAGCGAGAGCTCTTCTCCACTGGACGGTTGAGCTTTTTTTCTTGGAGCCAAGGGTCCCCCTCGGTTTGGGGCCATGCGGAAGACAATTTCCGGAGCATGGTCCGTGTGTCCATAGCATAACTAACACATGATACCGTTACCGGCCAAGGTTGCGGCGACAAAGGCAAAAGAGCACGAGCTCTGCTCAAGTCTTGGGGAGTATCTCAAGGAAAAAAGGGCGTGTCCCTTGTTTTCCGTCCTCTGGGACAGTTCTGCCGGAAGCATCTGTCCCAGGTGCACCAGAAGCGTTACGAGATAGTGGCGCCTTTCTTGGTGTGTGACAGTCTGTCGTATGATGTTTCGGAAATCGCGTTATGGGGAGGTTCTCATGCAGGCATCGCGCCCTGAGCAGTTTGTGGCCGTTCTCGACTTTGGCGCGCAGTATGGGCAGTTGATTGCCCGTCGCGTGCGTGACCTGCACGTATACTCCGAGCTCGTGCCTTGCGACATAAGCGCCGAGGAGCTTGCGGCCATGGGGCCGGCGGCAGTCATCCTTTCGGGTGGGCCGGCAAGCGTCTATGCCCCAGATGCGCCCGACATGGATGCGCGCATCTTTGAGCTGGGCATCCCTGTGCTGGGGTTCTGTTACGGACAGCAGATCATGGCCGTGAAGCTTGGCGGCAGCGTGGGGCACACCGAGAAGGGCGAGTATGGCCCGGCGCAGCTGGGGCGTGCGGGGCATAGCCGGCTGCTTGCCGACACGCCGGCGGTCCAAACCGTGTGGATGAGCCATCGCGATGCGGTGAAGGAGGTGCCCGAGGGGTTCAGCATCATCGCGTCGACCGACGTGTGCCCCGTGGCAGCCATGGAATGCGCCGAGCGCAACTTCTACGCCACGCAGTTTCATCCTGAGGTGCGCCACACCGACAACGGCAGCACCATGCTCCAGAACTTCCTCTTCAAGATTTGCGGGCTTGCGCCCACGTGGACCATGGACGGCATCATCGAGCAGAAGGTGGCCGAGATCCGCTCGCAGGTGGGAGACGCGTGCGTGATTCTGGGCCTTTCGGGCGGTGTGGACTCGAGCGTGGTAGCAGCGCTGGTGCATCGCGCCATTGGCGACCAGCTGACTTGCGTGTTCGTGAACCACGGCATGCTGCGCAAGGGCGAGCCCGAGCTGGTGGAGCAGGTATTCCGCGGCCAGTTTGACGTGCCGCTGGTGCATGTGCATGCCGAGGAGCGCTATGCCAAGCTGCTGGCAGGGGTTACCGATCCCGAGGAGAAGCGCAGGCGCATTGGCACCGAGTTCTGGAAGGTGTTCTTCGAGGAGGCACAGCGCCTGCATGGCGTGCAGTTCATGGCGCAGGGCACCATCTACCCCGACATCATCGAGAGCGGTGCGCGCAAGACGGGCGGCAAGGCGTCGACCATCAAGAGCCACCAC
>CACXFC010000158.1 GCA_902766835.1 uncultured Coriobacteriaceae bacterium
CACTAGGATGGAAGACGATCAGGCAGCACCGCGTCGAATTGGGGTACGCGGCATGATCTGATGGTCCGGCAAAACGTCCGGGGTCCCAAATGCCTCCGGCAGAAGTGTCCCATGCGCCGCGAGAGCCGACCCCAAGGCACGCCCATGTGCGAGAAGGCCCGGAGCCGCAGGCATGCCCCCGATGCACACTACACCGTGGGGAGGCCCTGGTTCATCAGGGCGAAGTTCGCCTCGTCCTTGGGAACGCAGATCAGCACGGTACGGCCATAGCCGTCGTAGTAGTTGCAGGTAATGAGGCAGAGCGCATGCGCCACGCCGGGAATGATGTTGGCCGCGTCCGCGCGCTTGGTGACGGCGCGCCCCAGCCGGTCGTTCAGGTAGAAGTGGAAGGCGTCGTAGCTGGGCCAGTTGAAGGTGCGCACCTCCTGGTCTTCGGCCTGCGTGTAGTAGAGGTACAGCGGCACGCACTCATAGGCGGAGGTCTCGGTTACGTACCAGATGGTGTGCACCTTGTCGAAGGCCTCCTGGCTGTCCATGTCGGCGATGGGCTTGAACATAGTGCCGTCCAGCAGGTGATGGCCATACACCAAGGTCAGCGCGTCGACCATGCCCGGCGGCGTGCACTCGAAGTCGCAGAACAGCTGCCCACCCCACGACCACTCGCCCGTTGCGGTGTTGCGCAGGTAGCGCTCGTTGTCGCCGGCCTGATACACCGGATAGTTGATGACGGTGTCGGGCGCCTGGATCCACGCGATGACGTCGTCGTTGACCGCCTTGAGGCCCGCCCAGTCAACCGTGGGAGGCTTGGGCCCCTCCTCCGGCGTGGCCGCGGGTTCGGTGGTTACGAACTCGGCCAGCTCCTCGTTGACCTTGGCCTGCTTGTGGTACTGCCACTGGGCCTGACCCCAGAGCCCACCCGCAATGGCCAGAAGGACAATGCCCACGAAGATGAGGATGTTCGAGAGCAGGTTAGACTTCTTGCGACGGGGCTTCTCGGCCTGCGGGGCGTCGCTTTGCTTTGAGTGGCGCAAGGGTGCGACCTTTCGTGTGGGGGTGCGTGCGTGGAGCCAAGGGCGGGCTGGACGCTAGGCCTCGGCCATCGCCTGCTTGAAGTCCACGATCTTCTGCTGGTACTCGGGCATAGTGGCGCCCAGGATCTGCGCCGCGTAGATGGCGGCGTTCTTGGAGCCGTTGATGGCAACGCAGGCCACCGGCACGCCGGAGGGCATCTGCACCATGGAAAGCAGCGAGTCCATGCCGCCCAGGTCGCTCGTCTTGATGGGCACGCCGATGATGGGCAGCGGGGTGTATGCGGCAACGACGCCTCCCAGATGGGCCGCCTTGCCTGCGGCTGCGATGATCACCTTGAGGCCACGGTCGGCAGCCGAAGCCGCCCACTCGTGCACCTTGTTGGGCGCGCGATGTGCCGAAGCAATGACCAGCTCGTAGGGAATGCCAAACTCCTCAAGCTGTGCGGTGCATGCCTCCATGACGGGAAGGTCGGACTTTGAGCCCATGATGATGCCAACGAGCGGTGCCTCTGCCATGTGAACCTCCAAGTAGCGGTGTGGCGCGTCGGGCGCGCAGGTGCAATGTTGCTAGTATAGCTGCGGGTTTTGCGCAGCGTGTGCAGCGTATGTGACGTGTGAGGGTGCCTGCGGAGCTTGGGTCAGCGCTTCGCACGCGAGCGTGTGGCCAGCGCGTACACCAGCATGCCCAGCGAGGCGAGCACAAAGAGTGCCGCCGCACCCAGGCAGAAGTTGACCATCTCGTCCAGCATCTGGTTGAGGCTACCTGACTCCCACGCGCGGATGAGCGGAATGCCAATCACGACGCAGACCATTGCCAGTACGACCAGGTTTACGCCAAGGCTTGCTCGGTAGGTGCGGAGCAGAACGACGGAGATGAAGGTGACGAGCACCGCCAGTGCCAGTAGCGTCTCGGAAAGCTCTGGCTTACCTTGCTTGATGCCCAGCCACGAGGTCACCAGCATTGCGAGGTCAAGGCAGTACCACAGCAAAAGGTTGAGCTTCGTCTGACCGTCCGCCCGGTGGACCTTGCCCAAGGCGAAGACAAGACCGAAAACAACGGTCAGCGCCAGCCATATGGCAATGACCAGGCCTGTTGTTGGCATAGTTCCCACCCCTCGTGAAGATTCAATCTCACGCCCACAAGGGCCATTATGAACCTTGCGAGGGATGCGGTGGGTGTTGAAGCGGCAAGGTGTGCCCCCGGTGCGCGCCGTCTACTGCTGGTCGGGCAGGCCCAGGCTAAACGCCAGTGACGACACAGTGAGGAACAGCGCGAAGGCGACCACGACGGCAAGCACGGCAAAACCCAGCTCAACGAGCCGGTCGTTCTTGGAATGGGCAACGCTGCCATGGGGCAGGTACTCCGCGTGCTTGTCCACACCCAGCGCAATCATGAAGGCCGGCCACAGCACGGCCAAACCCGCGGCAAACCACAGCGGCTTGTTGAAGTGGCGCGCGGTACGTGCGGCAAGCACGCCCATGAAGGCAGGGATGACCAGCACAAACAGGGCAAGGGACATGTAGATGGACAGGTCGCCCAGCAGCATGGCTATCGTGCGCGGCGCACTTCCAGCAGGCGCCGACAGGCCACCCATGGTGGCATAGCCTATCATCAGCATGATGAAGACCAGCACGCTGAGGGCGCACAGCAGCCAGAAGGGACGTTTCATTCCCACGTGGCGTGCGTGGATGCCCCAACGCCACACCGGCACAAACGCCTTCCACCCGTCCTCACCATACTTGGGAAAGACCAGGTAGAAGCCTAGCGCCAGGAACGCGTACAGCGATAGGGCACCCCTCATGAATCCTCCTCGAACGAAATCAAACAGCCCCTATCATACTCGGAACGCCTGGAACTATCACGGGCATGTGGCGGCAGCATCCATGCGCCGGCCACTTTTTATGCGCCAATCCGGAGCTGTAGCAGAGGCGCCAGCTTACAGGGCAGACTTCGGGATGGGAGCCAGCACCCCATCATGCATGTGATAGAGCAGGTAGTGTCCGGTGACGGTAACCTCGTAGCTGCGGTCGCCCCGCAGCTCGCGGGCCTCATCGCAATACAGTGTGCAGTCCTGTCGTACCGAGAAGCGGGCGTTGTTCTGCCCCGCAGATGGCAGGCGCCCAGCATCTAGCGCAGCGCGCACAGTGCGGGTGGCCTCTGCTTTGTTGATGCCGCTCAGCACCAGCGTACCTGCTGCGATCGGCAGCACGAGGAGCAGCGCTATGCTACCCACCACGGCCAGCACACCGGGCCATAGGCCAACGCGTAGCACATACATAAGCAGCGCACCAAGCACCATCATAGGAAGCGTTGCCAAGAGGGTACGACCAACAGGCTGGGCCTGCGGATTGGCCAGCTTATCGGTGTATTCGCGCGCCACCTCCTCGCCGGAGTACGTGTAGCTGCGCCCCCTGAAGCGGGTGTTGTCCAGCGCGCAGGCGCGCAGCATGTCCTGCAGGTGCTTGGTAAATCCGCTGGTCAAGCGGTCGTGCGAACTCTCCCCCACAAATGCCCGGAGACTCTTGCCCAGAAACTCGCAGTAGATGAAGCTTGCGCTAGGGCTTGCGTCGTCCAGGTACTCTAAACGGTACGAGCCTTTACGTGTGTCGGCGTAGGTAATGCGGCCGATAAGCTGCCCCGCGTCGCTGCCGTCCCAGGCGTAGGCCTCCCAGGCGCCGTTGTCTTGCACCAGGTCTGGTCGCAACCGACTGAGCGTTACGAGCAACTCGCTTAGCAGTTGGCGTGTGGTGGCGGGAAGAGGCACCGTACACGGGCACACCCCATTCGTCACCGCCAGCTGCTTCTCTCGCTCGAGCGCGCCCAGGCCCTCCGGAAGGTAGAGACGCACGCGATCTTGGGGTCCACGCAGCACCACCTTCGGGTACTGGTACGTGCGCACGCCGTAATCCCAAGAACGGTCGGCGCGGCCGGCTGCAACCATTTGATCCCGCAGCTTTACAAGGGACTGCAGCTCGTCCGCGCTGTAGGTAAAGCCCCGCTGCCGACCCGGATTGATGGCCAGCCCCATGCCTCCACCTTCTTCCTCTATCAGGTGAAGGCAATCCTCGAAGGTCACCACCAGCGCATGCACGTGCCCTGGGTACGGACACCTATAGAGCTCCCCCCAACCGGTGAATAGAGCTAGAAGAGTATTGCTGGGCCCAACCATCCGGAGGGCCAACGTGGTGCCCTTCTCGTAGCTGGCACCATCCTTGAGCAGCAGCGTTCCGTCTGGCAGCGTTGCGACGTCTTCCTTCCAGACGTCTATGGGCAGCAGGAACTTGGCGTGCGAAACAAGCTCTTCCTCGAACTGGCGCGTGTAATCCTGCGCGCGCTTTGAGTTACCGTCTTGCGCAAGCCGCTCAAGCTGTTCGAGCGCCTCGCACAGGGCTTGGTTCTCGGGGAAGAGTGGCGGCGCGCCTGCTCCGGCGCCAGTGGCACGGAGCAGGTCAGCAACGTTGTTGGAAAAGTCTTCGGTCATGGGCAGGCTCCCAAGCACGCCCCTTTGAAATGGCATGTCCCCCGGCGGCTACTTGGATTCGATGACGGCGTTGTTGAAGCGCAGGTAGTCGCCATCCTTGAGCTCGAGCGTCACGGTGTCGTCGAAGGAACCCACGTTGAAGTACTCTCCGTCGTACGCCTTGGAGGGATCAGCGCTGCTGTACACCTCGTAGAAGCCGGACATGTTGACCGACATGCTAGTGTCCGCCTGCCGCTTGAGGACAATCGTGCCCGCCGGGATGTCGAAGCCAATCTTGTAGACTCCGCCTGAAACGGGGTTCTCGGAGGGCTTGGCCGACGCAATGGGCTCAAGCGTGCACCTCTCGAGCGAAACGCCCTGCCCGTCGGAGAGCAGCAGGTACGCGCAGTCATCGAAGTTGTCGTTGTTGATTATGTCCTCGATGTCTCCGCCGTCCATTGCCTCCTTGCTGGGATAGACCTCGTAATAGCCAGAGATGGAGCCCGACTCGCTATCGATGGTGTAGAGCTTGTATTCGCCTGCGGGGAAGTCGGTTCCCACGACGTAGGTACCCTCGCCGAAGGAGCCGGTGAAGTTCTGGCTGGGCGTGCTTGGGGTGCTGGGGGTACTCGTGGGCTCGGGCTTGCCGACCGTGGCCTGCGAGCCTTCCAGCTTGCGGCCCGTCAGACCCTGCCACACCTCGGGGACGGAGCTTCCAAGGTCGCTCCACCTCGACTCGCTGGACGCGCAGTACTCCTCGTTAAACACCACGATATGGAAGGTGTCGTCCGAATCGTCCGTGTTCATGGCAGCGATGCTCATGCGGTCGGCGGCGCCCTTCAACACGAACACGCACGTCTCGTCGTCCACCCACTCCGTGTCGAGGACGTTTGAGCCGGTAGTTGTGCTCTCAAAGGCGTCATGCATGGAAGAGTAGTCGCTGTCGTCAAGGTCGAGAACGAAGATGGTCGACCCTCCCCTGCCGTTGACGTCAAGCTGCGCCACGCGCTTGTCGTCGCATTCGTTGTCGGCGTTGCGCTCGTAGACATAGAACATCGAGTCGTTGCTTGTGGCGTACCACAGAAGCGAGTCGTCGGCGTAGCGCCAGTCGGCGTCGTCCAACACTTTGATGATATCTTTGCCGGAGAGGTCGGTGATGGCGCGCAGCGCGAGGTTGCCCTCGTCGTCGAGGTAGTCGCCCTCATTCGGAGTGGCCGTGGGGGTGGAGATGCCGCTGCCCGAAGAAGAGGAAGTGGTAGAAGCCGAACCAAGCCTGCTGATTGCCCTGCACGCGGAGATGCCCACGATTGCGAGGGCCAGCACCGCAGCGATGCCAATTGCAATGATGGGTGCCTTCTTCATTGGGGCGCGCGTTGCCCGGGAGGGCGCGTCGTTGCTTGCGGCCTGGCTGGCGGCGGCAGCGTTGAAGTCGTCGGGCAGGGGCGGAGCGCCGGCACTGCGCGCGGGGCGCGGGACGGCGGGCATGGGTTGGGTCTCGACAGCCGGCATAGGCTGGGTCTCGGGAACCGGCGTGGGTTCTGGCGCAGGGTCCGGCTCCGGCGCGGGTGCCGGCGCGGGCTCGGGCTGGGTCTCGACGGCAGGCATGGGCTGGGTCTCGACGGCCGGTGCGGGCTCGGTCACGGGAGCAGGTGCAGGCTCGGGATCGGGCAGGAACCCAGGCGCGGGCAGCAGTATGTCGTTAGGCGCGGAAACAGAGCTCTCAGGATTGGGAGCGTCTGCCGAGCTTGGCGTTACAGGAGCACCACAGCTAGCGCATGTGTCTTGATCAGGCTGAATCTCGTTTCCACAGTTCGGGCAAAGCACGGCACTTCCCTTCTCGCTTGTTGCAGCAGATTCGCTGGTAAGGGTATGCCCGCTAGCTAGGGGCATACCCTTACCAGAGTAGTCGTTGTTGGAGTCGTTGGCACCGATGGGCTCGGCTGTCGCGCGCACAATCTCGGGCAGAGCTGTGTGTCAGGGGGACGGAGGTGCTGACAAACTCAGCCTCGTTTCGGGGCAACTAAGGGACACGCCCTTATTTGCCCTGCGAGGGGCAAAAAAGGGCTCTTCGGGGTTTCTGGTGGGTAGCACAGTCTAGGCGGGCGAGCAAGCGGCGGCGGCGAACGTGAGGCCCCCGAGCCTGAGGAA
>CACXFC010000159.1 GCA_902766835.1 uncultured Coriobacteriaceae bacterium
CACGGTCTTCTGTTTGGAGGGCAGGCGCATTCAGTCTCCCTACGCTGGCATTACCCAGATCAGGTTGGAGGGTCAGGGCCGCGATGGACCCAATCTCAGCCGGCGTGCGCCAGCTCCCCTATCGAGTTGTAATGGTAGCACTCATCCCCTCTGCCGCGACCGCGCTTGCGTGACGGAAACGATATTGCCGCAAACGAACGGCAAGCGTCCTCGGCACGTCACGCCAAGTGGCCCTAAGCGGCCCTAAGGGGCCGAGTCATACGAAACACACACTTGAGGGGCGAGCGCACCCCTTCGTGACCGCAATCGGCCAAGAGGATCCCGAGACTTTTCGTCAGCAACGGTCCCACCGCAGGCCTTCCGGGTGCCATGTGCCACAGGCGACGTCGCCGAGGACGGGGTCGAAGAGGGCTCCCGCGACCTCGCAGGCCCCGTCGAACGTGACGTCTACCCCCTGCCTGCGCGCGAACCTTTCGAACCCGGCACGCCAGAATGCCGGGGCCTCGAAGCACCCGGGCACAGCCATCCCCCTCCTTGCGCACTCCGCGACGACGGCCAGCCTCAGGTCCCCCCAATCCAGCTCCTGAGTGCGCGCGACGAGCACGATGTCCACGAGGTCCTTCATCCTGGACGAGGGGTACCCGCCGGGCTGGACCTCCATGGCCGCGCAGAGCTTGTCCGCGAGCTGGTCGCAAACGGGGTAGAGCACGTAGGGCGAGGACTCGACGCCCTCGAGCTGGATGCGCCTCACTGGGTCTGCGACTACGGGCACGCCCGTGGGAGCACAGTCGAGCGACAGGTCTATGAGCACGGGGTCCTTCTCCTCTGCGCCGACGAACGTCGAGAAGCGCAGCTTGAGCAGCCTCGAATAGCCGTTCTCGTCCATGCGCTCCTCGCGCCTCGTCAGCTCGAAGCGGCAGAAGTCGCCGAGGTCAACCGAGGCCCGCTCGACCAGGTCGGCCACGGCCGAGTCGGCATCCAAGGGCACGACGAGCCCGAAGTCGACATCGCGCGTCGCGCGCGCGTCGGGGATCCTTGCGAGAATCCCGCTGCCACCCTTGAGAACGAGATCGGAGCGCCCTCCCCTGAACACGCGGCAGAGGAACCGGTCACGCAGCGCCTGGCGGTATCCCGCACCCGGGTCGCCGCCGGCCTCGCGCACCGCCCTCTTGAGCGCGAGGTCGAACTCTGTCGGACTCTGGTATGCCACGCTACCCCCTCCTCAGCATCTCGTAGAGCGAGGTCCCCCTGGCAAGCCCGCGCCTCTTCCCCAGCCCGTCGACATCTCGACGCAGCGCCGCCTCGTCGACAATCATGCCGGCGGAGAGCGCGTCTTGCAGCACCGCCGAGACCAGGCTCAGGTCCTCGCCGTCGGCGACGAGATCGCACACGGTCCGCGTGGCGGTTGTGCAGGGAAGCCCAGCGACGGTGCGCACTTCGTCCGTCGAGAGCCTTCCGCGCACGACGCGCAGGCCGCCCCTTTGCACTTGCCTGCGCACCGCCGAGGTGAAGGTCAGGGGCTCCGGGCCAAGCTCGCCCAAGCCCATGAGCCATGCAGCCGTGTTGTGGGAGACGGCGCATGCGAGCGGGTCCCGCGAATGCGCAAGCACCGCAGGTTCGAGCGAGAGCCATGCAGCCCATACCGCCTCCTCGCGTATGGACGGGGCGCCGGATGCCCGGTACACGCCGCGGCCCACGCGCTCGAGGTGCCCGTTCGCGGCAAGACGCGAGAGCTCCATCCTCCCCACCCCCGCGGCCAGCGCCTGCGCGGATGTGACGAGCCCCCGCTGCGAAGCAGCTATTCCATCCGTTATGTTCAAGGCATCTAATGCTTTCATGCTGCAATTGTAACAGTATATTGTTATAAGTACGGCATGAATTCACTACGAAATAGCTTTGCGACCAAGTGGGTCCGCGTCACAACCGAGACCTATAGAGAACGCCGCACTCGTCGCGATCTCCCCAGGGGTCGACCGGGTCCTCGTCCGTCGCCTTGAATCCGCATGACTCGTGGAGCCTTCTGGATGCCTCGTTGCCCCTGTAGATGACGCAGGTCACCTCGCGCGCGCCGAGCGAGCGTAGGTACTCCGTGGCGTGCGACAGCAGGAGCCGACCGTTGCCCGGCGCCTGGCGCCGGGGTCGGTCTCAGCCGCCTCGATGAACCAGCAACCTCCGCCGCACGAGACCGCACGCAAGGCGCTCTTCCAAACGCCGTCGTCCTCCTCGACGAGCACGAGGTGCCCCGAATCGGAGACGAAGCCCTCGAGAAACTCGCGATACAACGAGCGCATCTCCCTCTCATTTGAGAAGTTGACCGAGAGATCGCCCATCGACTCCGCGTACACGCCGAAGAGCCTCTCGACCACGCCGTCATCGACCGTCCTCACCACAACCAGCATGTTGCGCACCTTTCCTCACTAGGCTGGCCCAATTCTAGCCCTAGACAAGGGAAACCTCGATGCGTAACGAGGGCTGCCTTCATGCCCGACTGACCGCTCGCCGATTCGGCATGTGGGCAGGAGCAACACGAGAGACGCCCGTGTGACCGTCTGGGACATCCTTTCGGGACTGCCTTGGATTTCGCACAAAAACAGCCGCTCTACCTGCGGCTGAAATACATTGTCGGGTAATGCGCATTACCCAGATCAGGTTCGAGGGTCAGGGCCGCGGTGGGCCCAATCTCAGCCGGCGTGCGCCAGCTCCCCTATTCGGCAGTAATAGTAGCACTTCTCCCCGACCGACAGCCAGCTCGTCCCGAGCTGCTGCGGAAGCGCAAGGGACTCTGGGAAAAGGGATGGCCGTCTCACCGCCTCTCTTCTCGTCAGCCACGTGCCAGCTCCCCGTAACTGGTGCTATCGTTACGCAAAGGAGGGGGCGCAAAGCCGTCACCCCTGTCAGCTTGAAGGGCAGGCGCATGGAGGCATTCGGACAGTTCTACCTCGACAAGGAGAAGGACCTCGTCGTCGACCTCTTCCGCGATCGGGACGAGCTGCACTACGTGCTCAGAACGCCGAACCACGGAACGGGCAACCTCATCACCAACCTCGCCGCTCTGTGCAACCTGGAGCTTCAGACGGATGAGGACGGCCTCAAGGTGATCCGGGGCACGCTGCCCTGCTACATCGACGGCAGCAACCGCATGGTCTACGTGTTCCGCCTGCTCGATACGAAGGTCGCCAACATCTATCCGGACGGCAGGATCGAGCGGAAGGCATCCATACCCGC
>CACXFC010000160.1 GCA_902766835.1 uncultured Coriobacteriaceae bacterium
AGCCGACAGGCTGTAGTCGAAGCCGGCAACTGGAGAAGGGCCCTGCCGCAGGCAGGGAAAAACTCCTTACCAAGGGCAGGGAAAAACTGCTTACCAGGCGAAGGGAAGAAGTGCCTACCGAAGGAAGGGAAACGGACTTACCGGGGAATGGGAAGAAGTGCCTACCTTACGAGGGAAATACTGCTTGACATTCACAGCAGAAGCCTTTGGCTGCCCGGGCCATGGCCAGCGCTCCATCATCCCAACGACTTCCCCAAGCCACGTGGACGCCGCAGGTCATCTGGGCAAAGAAGGCTCGCCACCACCGCTCCAGGCACCTTGTGACAGGCCGGTAGAGTCGTTCCTGACAGAGGGGACCCTGAGAAAGGAACGATCATGACGGAAGCATTTGGCGCCCCGCAACGCGCGACACGCTCGGTGAGGGAGGCGCGGAGGGCATACCCCGAGGACCTGCCCGACTGCCGCTTCGTGGAGCCCTACACCAAGCGGCTCTGGCAGCTGCGGTACAAGGCCGGACCCGGCAGCGATGGCTTCGCATACAGGGGTGGCACCTGGACCTACCTGCTGAGCCCTCGGGAGCAGCTCGCCTTCACCTGCTACCTAGCGGTCAAGACCGGCCTTTGCCCATACCGCGACCTCCAGCTCGAGCGGTTCGCGGACCAGGGCGTCGCCGTCGCAGTCGAGCTCCTCCTCACCGAGCGCGAGCGCGCCATCGCCCTCAGCCCCATCGCCAACGGGGTCAGGCTCGTGCAGCTGACCGTCCTGGCGGACACCCTCTGGGACGTCCTCGCCCTCCCCTCCTGGCAGCGGGAGGACCGACTCGAGATGCTCGCGTAGCGCCGCCCGCGCTCGCAAATACCTTGGACCATCTCATTGCCACATCAACTGTGCTCCGGACAGGCCAGACGGAGACGAGGTTCCTCCTTGGCACAGCACAAACCACCGTAATGAAGAGCTGTGGAGAGGCTCACGCGAGCAGTAGGAAAGTTACACAAATCTAGATGTTGTGTCACGATGTCATAAATGCATATCGAGACACAACATCTTGTGTCTACTTCCTAACAAAGAAAGTTAAGGAAAGTTAGGGCTGCTCCCGCGTTCGTCATTGGCAAATGGAATCCATGCGCAAGCGAACAGGCTGGCGGGCACCACGAAGCAACAATGTTTTCGATCTATCTGTAACATATGCAGTAATTATCGACTGCTTTGCTATTCGTCGGGGAGCCAAGGGGACAAGTCGTTTGACCCACACTGGCTCCCATGAGTCACACGGCCTGTCGCTATGACGGCCGCCCCACCCGGTACCGCAGCCTCACGTAGGAATCCCGCAGCGCCTCGCATCCCAGCAGCTCGAGGGCGCAGAGCCTGGAGAGTCCCTCGACCGACGTGAGCGACGGGCCGTCCACAAGCGTCGGCGTGTCTCGCCCACCCACCAGCACAGGCGCCACCACCACGTCCACGAAGTCGATGAGCCCCTCGCGCACGAGCGCCGCGTTGAGCGTTCCACCCGACTGGACGGTCAGCCGCTCGCAGCCGTGCTCGGCCCTTAGGCGGCGTAGCGCCTCGGCGAGAGATGGACGCTCCTGCAGCATGACGGCGAGGTTGTCCTCCCCCACCGCACGCGCCGGATGCGCCGCGTTCGAGGTGATGATGACGACCCTCCGACACTTGGCGCAGAGCCACCGCACGCCAGCCTCGGTGAGGTGCGTGTTGTCCACAATCGCGAACGAGACGGGCAGCCTCTCGGGAGCCGGAAGCTCGTTGGCGCCGACCTTGGCCATCACGCGGCCGGTGTTGAGCGACCAGAGGTCGGTCTCCTACTCTAGCTCGTAGTACTGGTTGAGCCCCTCGACCACACCGGGCACGCGCGGCAGGTCGCGGTCGAAGTCGAGCCCGTCTCCCGCGCCGGTGCTGATCTTGCCGTCGAGCGACATGAGCATGAAGAGCGTGGTGACCGGCCTGTCCATAGGGCTACCCCATTTCTGCTCCCACGATCATGGGTCCGCCAAATCATTCACCGATTGGCCGTTCCTCGAACACATGATGGGTTTGCTGGCTGGACCTATTCCCGTGAAATCGCTGGACTGCACGTAGGAATAGCCTATCTACCTGCAGCTTCGTGCGCATCCTTGTTAGAACTCCAGCGCCAGCAGGTCGTCAATGGTCTGACGCCGCACAGCCAGGCGCGCCTCCCCCTGGCTGATCATGACAAGCGCAGGGCGCAGCACGCGGTTGTAGTTGCTCGACATGGCAAAGTTGTATGCGCCGGTAGTGAGCACGGCGATGATGTCGCCGCGTGTGGGCTTGGCCAGCGCAATGTCCTCAGCGATGCGGTCGCCGCTCTCGCAGCAGCGTCCGGCAACGGTGCAGGGATAGTCAGCGGGTGCGGTGGCATGACTCGCATTGAGTACCGTGTAGGCGCTCTTGTAGAGGGCATAGCGCGGGTTGTCGGTCATACCGCCATCGACCATCACGTAGTTGCGATACCCCTCGACCTCCTTGATGCCGCCAGCGGAATAGAGGGTCACACCGGCATCCGCCACGATGGAGCGCCCGGGCTCCAGAAGCACGCGCGGAAGCGGATAGCCCGCCTTGGCGCAACCGACTTGGAGATGCTCGGAGATGACCTTGATGTTGGCGGCGATGTCTACCGAATCGTCACCCTCCACATAAGGCACCGCAAAGCCGCCGCCCAGGTTGAAGGTCCCGGCAACGTAGCCCAGCTCGTCGCGCACAGAGGTGGCAAACGAAAGAAGTCGGTCAACCTGATCGCAGAATGACGTCGCGTCAAAGATCTGGCTGCCAATGTGGCTGTGGAAGCCGATGACCTCGATGCCCGGTGTCTCTAAGGCCTGGGCCACAAAGCGGGCTGCCTGACCGGTCTCGATGGGCACACCAAACTGAGAGTCCACACGACCGGTGTTGATGGCCGCCAGCGTGTGTGGGTCGAGCCCCACGGTCACGCGTAGCAGGACCTGCTGGGTGACACCCTGGGCCTGTGCCTCGCGGCTAAGCACTTCCAGCTCGTTGAGATTGTCAACCACAAAGCAGCCCACGCCCTGCTCCACGCCATAGGCTATCTCGGCATCCGTCTTGTTGGACCCATGGTAATAGAGGTGCCTGGCATCAAAGCCTGCCGCAAGAGCCGTGGCAACTTCGCCGGCGGAGACCACGTCGGCACCCAGCCCTTCCGACCCAATGACCGGATAGATTCCCTTGAAGCACAGGGCCTTTCCCGCATAGAGCGGATAGGAGCCCTCGGGCAGATAGGTGCGCATGGCGTCCACATAGGTGCGGCACTTCTCACGAATGCGGTCCTCGTCGAGCACGTAGAGCGGCGTGCCGTAGGTCGCGGCCAGCTCGCAGGCGTCTAGGCCCGAGATGGTCAGATGTCCTTGCTCATTGGTTGAAAGACGGGGGTACAGCATGGGAAGCTCCTTGTCAGTAGGCCATGGAGGACGCGTCGTATACAAAGCTTGACCTCAAATATGCATGTCTGCAAGTTTGAGGTCAAGCGATGTGTGTGCGCAAGTCTTGTAGCCAGCTTGTTACATCAGGTGGGCACGAAGCTCCTCTGCCGAAAGCGGCGAAAGCAGCGCGGGCGGGATGTCAAACATGGTGTAGGCACCCACCTGGCCGTTCTGCCTCATGCGATATGCGGCGCGTGCCACGCTCGCCAGGACGCTGCCCGTGAAGTGGGGATTGGAGTCGAGCTGCAGGGAGAACTCGATGGTGTCGCCAAACTCGCCGGCAAGACCGGTCCTGCCGCTGCGAATGACCGAGCCGCCATGGGGAAGGCCCGCATGGTTGGCGTCGAGCTCCTCCTGGGAGATGAAGGTCACGGTCGTGTCGTAGTCCGCGAAGTAGTTGGGCATGGTGACGATGGCTTGCTCGATGGCAGCGTGGTCGGCACCTTCCTCGGCAACCACAAAGCATTCCCGCGTATGCTTCTGGCGCGTGGTCAGCGTGGGGTTTGAGCCCGAGCGCGCAGCCTCGACCGCCTCAGGCACGGGCACGGTGTACTGACGGGCATCGGCAACGCCGGGGATGCGACGGATGGCATCAGAGTGGCCCTGGCTCACGCCACGTCCCCAGAAGGTGTAGTCCACACCGTCGGGCAACGCCGCATTAGCGTAGAGCCTGGCAAGCGAGAAGAGGCCGGGGTCCCAACCGCAGCTGATGACGCCCAATGTGCCCGCCTCGCGTGCGGCCTCGTCCACGTGGGCAAAGTGGGAGGGGATGTTGGCGTGCGTGTCAAAGCTGTCCACCACGGTGAAGAGCCGTGCGACCTGTGGGGTCTGCGTGGGCAGGTCGGTGGCGCTGCCACCACAAAGGACCATAACGTCAATCTGATCGGTCATGTCCGCCATGGCATCCCAGGCATAGATGGGGGTATCGGTTGCCACGGTCACACTTGCCGGGTCGCGGCGCGTGAAGATGGCGACAAGCTCCATGTCAGGAGCGTTGGTGACGGCCGCCTCGACGCCACGTGCCAGGTTCCCGTACCCTGCAATGCCTACTCTCATGATGTCTCCCTCGTTGGTGATTGAGCTGATAGAAGGAGGATAGCGTCATTAAGCGCGTGGTTGCGCGTTCGTAACACGACGGCTGAGGCATCGTAACAATTGCCCAGCCCCACCAGCCACATGATCAGTCGATATACTTTGAGGCAAGGGTAATACTCATCACAAACACAAGGAGGGTCACATGAGTTTTCCCAAGGGCTTTCTGTGGGGCGGCGCGACTGCCGCAAACCAGTACGAGGGCGGCTACCTGTCCGGCGGCAAGGGCCCCGCGGTCGCTGACACGCTGACCGGCGGCGACGGCCGAGCC
>CACXFC010000161.1 GCA_902766835.1 uncultured Coriobacteriaceae bacterium
ACAAATGGCGATGCCTTGCCATGCACCGTCCGAATGGTTGGCCGAGCGCCCGCGTGAGAGTGTCCAACTGCATCGGCACATCGTGTGAGGGTAGCCAACTGCATCGGCACATTATGATGCTGGTGACGCGCGGAGTTCGAGGAGTATCTGCGTTACGGCGGGTTCCCCCGTGCGCTCACATATGACGACCCGGAGGCGAAGGCCACCTCTTCACGCTCGGCCCGCTGCTGCAGAGGAGGAACGGCGTGAGGCACCTCAACCTGGCCGACTTCATGGCGGAGGAGGGCGAGCTCCTTACTCCATGAGTTCGAACTAATATTCCTACCAGCATAAACGAGGTCGAATGACGTCATGACGTCGCCCGACTTCGTGTGAGGCGACGCCACGGGCGCGGAGACGGTGCCCGTGACGTCGCCTTGACGTCCGCAGGGAGGATAGCCAGGGCCACGACGGACAACCCGGGCACAACAGCGCACACCCAATCATCCAAAGCCGCCATGCCCACGCGATTCTGATTGAGTGGGAATAGCGGATTAGTTCACCTACCTGAGTAAACGCGAGGAATCTCGGAAGAATCCGGGGCGCCTTTTTCGTGCTTCTTAGGGACTCATGTGCCTGTTAGCCTAACGCGAGCGTCTGTATCCCCGCCCCTTTTCGATCTCGTAAAATTGCAGGTGGCTGGTCGGAATAGTTGCAAATAGACTGTCAAAAGAATTGAAAATGGAAGGTTAAACTCATTGCAACTGGTAGGTTAGTATGATAGGATGAATATGTTAGAAACATATGTTCTATCATGAGAGGTTGCCATGCAATACCTGCCGAGACTTGCCGATGAGCAGCTTATGGAGAAGCTCTCCTATGCTGGGGCAGTGTGCATCCGCGGTCCCAAATGGTGCGGAAAGACCACCACTGCTGAGCAGCGTGCGAGGAGCGCGCTCTACATGCAGGATCCCGATGAGGCGGAGAACAACCTCATGCTCGCCGAGACACGTCCGTCACTCCTCCTCAGGGGTGAGAGACCGCGCCTCATCGACGAGTGGCAGGACGCTCCGCAGCTGTGGGATGCCGTCCGCTTCTCAGTCGACAGGGAGCAGCTCACTGGTGGCTACATCCTCACGGGGTCGGCTGTCCCAGGGAAGCAACCGCGGCATACGGGCACGGGCCGCATCTCCTACCTCGACATGCGTACCATGTCCCTTAGCGAGACAGAGGACTCCACGGGGGAGGTTTCTCTCGGGGAACTGTTCGAGAGGGAGCTAGACCCTGAAGGGTATTCCGAGAAGAACGTGGAAGACCTCTCGTACCTGATTTGCCGTGGAGGGTGGCCTCGCGCGGTTACCGCCTCCCGTGGGGCTTCTCTCCACTATGCGGCTGACTACGTGGACGCAGTGTGCAACGAAGATGTCTCACGCGTTGACGGCGTGTCGCGGGACCCTCAGAGCGCCCGCCTTATCCTGAGGGAGTATGCACGCCTGACGGCAACGGCTGCGAGCCTCAACACGGTCAGGGCTGACCTTGCCGCCCATGGGCGCGAGCTATCGAAGGACACGGTCAACTCGTACCTCTCGGCGATGCGTAAGATCTACACCATCGAGGATCTCGAGTCTTGGAGCCCGTCTCTCAGGGCGCGATCCCGCATCTCGAAGACGCCGGCGAGGTTCCTGAGCGACCCGTCGATTGCCGCCGCGGCACTAGGGACAAACCCCGATGGGCTGCTGAGAGATATGGCGACGTTCGGGGTCCTGTTCGAGTCGCTGTGCGTGCATGACCTCAGGGTGTACGCCGACGCTCACGGTGGAAAGGTATACCGCTACCATGACAACACCGGGCTCGAGGCAGACGCTGTGGTGACCCTGCCAGATGGGCGCTACGGCCTCATGGAGGTGAAGCTGGGGGCGAGCTTCGTGGAGCAGGGTGCCGCCAGCCTGAAGAAGCTGGCATCGAGGCTTGACACCTCCGTCATGGGGCAGCCTTCGTTCATGGCGGTGCTCACTCCGGGCGGGTATGCCTACAGGCGTGACGACGGCGTTTTTGTCGTTCCCGTGACGACCCTTACCTGCTAGTGCTAGCGAACGAGTAACTATCAACCGTTCCCATATGAACGAAGCCTTCTGGCTGAACAAAGAAGGATGCTATTACGAATCATGAGGGGTGCCAGATGAACAAGATCACGTGCATCTGCCTGGGCGTGAGGGACATGGCGAGGTCGGTCGCCTTCTACCGCGACAAGCTTGGGTTCAGGACGGACTGCGTCGAGGACAGCCCTCGCGTCTGCTTCTTCGACACGCCGGGAACCAAGTTCGAGCTGTACCCGCTGGACCTGCTGGCGCAGGACATCCGCCCCGACGACCCGCCTGCCGCCGCCGGCGGCTTCGGCGGCATCACGCTGGCCTACAACGTGGCTAGCCGCGAGGAGGTCGTCGAGGTGGTCGAGCTGGTCCGATCCGCCGGCGGCACCGTCGTCAAGGAGCCTCAGGAGGTCTTCTGGGGCGGCTACCACGCTTACTTCGCCGACCCCGACGGCTACTACTGGGAGGTCGCTTGGGGCCCTGACTTCAAGTACGACGAGGACGGCATGCTGGTGTTCTAGAATCACCGTCGCTACCAGCGCAAACGCGGTCGGGTGACGTTACCGGTGCGAAAAAGCCCCCGAGACGTCGCCTTGACGTCCGCAGGGAGGATAGCCGTTAGACGGCCGCAAAACGTAGAATAATCTATCCGCATAACGCAGAGTTATGCAGTCGCAAAACGTAGAGTATCGTTGCCGTCGCACTCAACATGCTCTGCACTACCGTGCTTGGCACCTCGCCCAGCGAGTTCATCTACAACCTGCTCAAGGCCCCCTTCGAGGGCTTCAGCGGTAGCGTCTTCACCTTCGTCCTGTTCTCCTGCCTCATCAGCTTCTTCTGGCTCTTCGGCATCCTTTCGGACATCCAGAAGCAGGCCGCATATGAGGCAGAGCAGATGGAGCAGCTTAGGTCTGAGGGCAGGGAGAAGACCGCGACCTTCCGCCAATACCTGGGAAACCGCATGCTTTACCAGGCGATGCTCGCAAGGTACCGTGAATACGGGCTCATTGGAGAACGGGCGCAGCCGCAGTCGTGCGTCAGCCCATTTGAAAGGAGGGCTCCATGCCAAGACAGACTGTGTTCGAGATGCCCTTTGCGAAGGTCTACTCCGCCTTAGTGAGCAAAGCCGAGCGCAAGGGCCGCACGCGGGACGAGGTCGACGAGGTCACCTCGTGGCTCACGGGTTACACGCCTGATCAGATCAGCGCGTTGCTTTCGTCAGACGCCACCTACGGCTCGTTTATGGAGCAGGCGCCCGCCTACAACCCTGCGTCGGAGCTCATCACGGGAAGGGTCTGCGGTGTGAGGGTGGAGACTATCGAGGACCCATTCATGAGGCGCGTGCGCCAGCTCGACAAGCTCGTCGACGAGCTTGCCAGGGGTTGGCCGATGGAAAAGGTGCTCCGTAAGTAGACGGGCACGAAGGGGGCGGAAGCGATGCAATGCGCGATTGAGCCGATGTGTCAGACATGGAGCGCTAAACTCCCCGGCACATAAGCGCTCCATGGGCGCAGATGCGAGCCCGCGGTTTCATGCGGGAGCACTTATGTGCCGGGGAGTTTAGCGCTCCAGCACTCGTACTGGGCATGGCGTTAGAAGGCCGTTCGCTGCGCGGCTAACGCATTGCCCGTAGCATTTCGCGAGGGTATAATCGGCGCAGTTGAACTAGCCGGGGCACAATGGCTGCGCCGGCACGAGAAGGGACCAGGTGCATGAAGAACTAGCGATGCCTACAACCACCCGTTGATAAAGCGTTACGGCTGGCGGCCATGCCCAATCGGGTGCAGCATCGCGTGTCCATGCACGACCTCAACCCTTACATCACGATTCGGACGGACTTTGCCCTGCTGACCCGCATGGCCTCCTGCAGAAACGGAGGAGTCATGCAGCTGAACCTCTCGAGCATCGAGTATACGTACCCAACGGCGGCGGAGCCCGCCCTGCGCGGGGTGTCGGCGACCTTCCCCCAGGGATGGACCGGCATCGTCGGCGACAACGGCGGCGGAAAGACGACCCTAGCCCTCGTGGCGTGTGGGATCCTGCTGCCAGACTCGGGCTCCGTCTCGCCGTCTCTCCTTTCCCTGTACTGTCCCCAAGACGCGACCGAGCCTCCGCAGAATCTGGAGGACTTCGCGCTCTCATATGACGGCCACGCCACGCGCCTCCGCCGGGACCTCGGCATCGAGGAAGACTGGCCTTGGCGCTACGGCACGCTTTCGGGCGGACAACAGAAGCGGCTCCAGGTAGCCTGCGCCCTCTGGGCCGACCCCGACGTGCTCGCCGTGGACGAACCGACGAACCACGTGGACGCAAGCACCCGGCAGGCCATTTCGTCCGCGCTCGCGCGCTTTGGCGGCATAGGGCTCCTCGTCTCCCACGACCGGGAGCTGTTGGACGTGCTCTGCGCGCAGTGCTTGTTCGTGGCGGGCGGCATTGCGACCATGCGGCCGGGCGGCTACACCCTGGCGGAGGGCCAGGCATCGCTCGAACGGGCTAGTGCCGTCCACGCGCACGAGGCCGCCCGCAAGGAGTTGGCCCGAATCGAGCGCGAGGCCATACGCCGCCGCGAGGAGGCGTCCCGCTCTGCGGGAAAGCGCAGCCTCAAGGGCGTGGGCAAGCATGACGGCGACGCTCGCTACAAGAAGCGCATCGCCGTGGTCTCCGGTCAGGACGGTAAGGCGGGAAGGCTGTCATCGAGGATGGAAGCCAGGCTTGCCTTGGCCGAGGCAAGCCTGGCGGCAGCGCGCGTGGAGAAGCGCTACGACGCTGACGTGTGGCTCGACGCCGCGCCCAGCAGGCGGAAGGTGCTCCTGCGCATGGAGCCGCAGGTGCTGACCCTGGGTGACGCAACCCTGAGCGTGCCCGCGCTGCACATCGGTAACGCCGATCACATCGGCCTCGTCGGCGACAACGGCACCGGCAAGACGACGCTTGTCAAGCGGATCGTCGGCTGCCTTCCAGACGGAGCAAGGGTGCTCTACGTCCCTCAGGAACCCAGCGGAGATGACAAGCACGCCGCCCTTGCTGCCTTACACGACCTTCCGGACGCCCGTCGAGGCCGCGTGCTCTCGATTGTGGCACAGCTCAACTCGGAACCCGAGCGCGTCCTGGAGGGAGATACCATAAGTCCCGGGGAGATGCGCAAGCTCATGCTCGCCCTGGGCATCCTCGACGAACCTGAACTCATCGTGATGGATGAGCCCACGAACCACCTCGACCTCGGCTCGACCGTTGCCCTGGAGCGCATGCTCGCCGCGTACCCCGCCGCGCTCCTGCTCGTGTCGCATGACGCCAAGTTGGTGGCGGCCGCGACGGGGATCACGTGGCGCATCTCTGGGGCTGGCGACCAGTTCAGCCTTCAAGTTCGGTAAACGATCGGTCGCGCCGCCGTCACGTATCCCGCCCGCCCCAGTCGATGCGCATCTCAAGCGTCGAGGGTGGACGTCGTGACCTGCTCCCTCGAAGAGGGCTTTTAGCGATACCTCGCCAGTGGAGTCGCTAGACTTGAAGAGCGACTAACGGCGCTGCGGAGGGGTTGTCATGAACAAGATTACGTGCATATGCCTGGGAGGTCGCGTGGGGGCCGGATTTCCGCTACGACGAGGACGGGATGTTGGCGCTCTGATTATTGGTAGTCAACTACCGGTTGATTTGGTTAACTGAAATCAACCGCTCATCGCTCGGCAATTCCGCCCATGCGCCGTATCCTTGAAGAAACGGAACGGATTCGACGAAGGACGGCAATGGGCACCGCAATCTCAATCGGCGCACCACTTCGCTTCAAAAGAAAGCGCTCCTTTCGGGACCGTTTGTGGCACTATTTGTGGTGGTGTGACCCTGATGCCGAGCATCGGGTGTCGAAGGCGATTACGGAGGAATCCATTGGTCGAACTCAAGCCCATCACCGAGAGCAACTTCGTCGATGCGTTCAACCTCAAGCTCGCGCCAGGGCAGGAAGAGTGGGTCTCCCATCCCATACGCAGCCTCGCGCAGGCCTACGTCTACCGCGACCAGTGCCAGCCGTTCGGTATCTACGCCGACGGGAGGATGGTCGGCTACGTCATGGTCGTCTATGACTACGACATTCCCGAATACGACATCTGGCACATGGTGATAGACGAGGCCGAGCAGGGGCGTGGGTACGGCAGCGAGGCCCTCGACCGGGCCATCCAATACATCATGACAAAGCCATTCGGCGACTCGCCCCGCGTCGCCCTCACCTGCCACAAGGACAACGCCGTCGCGTTGGGACTCTACGCTAAGAAGGGGTTCGTGGCCACGGGGGCGGTCTACGACGATGAGGTCGAGCTCGCCATGACGGTTGGGTGACGAGGGACGGTAAGACTAACAGAGCGCCGAATGCGCCGCAGAGCACCCTACCAGCCGATTGCCTCCATTGTCTCCACGACCGTCACGCGCGTCTCCTTGCCGTCTGCGGAACAAAGCGAGCAGAGATGTTGTGGCAAGCTTCCATACTCTCATGTGATATATTCCACAAGTAGAATATAGAAAGGACTCATATGCTGCGGCACGGCATCCTGGGGCTCATCAACAATGGCGACAAGACCGGCTACGAGATCATGAAAGTGTTCAGGGACTCTCTGAACCACTTCTGGTCGGCACAAACCAGCCAAATATACCGTGAGCTACGCACGATGGAACAAGCCGGGTGGATCAGCCAGAAGCATGAGGAGCAGCAGGGAAAGCCTGACAAGAACGTCTTCTCCATCACGCCTGCTGGCCGTGACGAGCTCCTGCGCTGGCTGCGCGACGACGGTCTTCCCACGGGCTTCAAGAACCCCTTCCTGATGAAGGTCTTCTTCATGGGCGAGCTGCCGGTGGAGGAGAGCATCGCCTTCTTCGAGGACTTCCTGAAAGACACCGTCTTCCCCGATGGAGGAGCGGAGGTATCCGCGAATGCTGACCTGTATCGGCAGGCGATGGCACATCCCGAGAAGGCGCTCTACTGGAAGCTCACCATCGAGTTCGGCCGCAGGTACGAGGCCATGCAGCGCGAATGGTGCGCGTACTGCATCCACGAGCTCGAGAAGCTCAGGCGCCTACAGGACGGAGGGGCGCAGGTGGGGAATGCGTCTACCAACGAAAGAGAGGAAAGACGTTGAAGGTGATAGCGCACGACCTCGAGAGGGGCTTTGCGGAGCTGATCGAGTCGAGGTGCGACTTTGCCCTGGCGGCGGATAGCAAGTACGCTCCCTGCCAAGGCTGCTTTGGGTGCTGGACCTAGCACCCGGCCGAATGCTTCATGAGGGACAAGTTGCAGCAGGCATGCCGCATCATCGGACAAGCTGACGAGCTGGTCATCGTCACGCGGAACCTGTACGGCGAGTACAGCGCGCCTGTCAAGAACGTGCTGGACCGCTCCATCGGAACATCCACCCCGCTCAGCACCTACCGCGGTGGCCAGATGCACCACACGCTGCGCTACGGCACACATGGCCTCTGGAAGGTGATCGTCTACGGTGACGTCACCGATGCCGAGCGGGACACCTTCCGCTTGTTGGCCGAGCGCAACGCGATCAACGATGGCTTCGAGCACTCCGAGGTGCTGTTCATTCAAGATTTGGCAGAACTGGAGGGCCTGCTGTGAAAACGGTGTTCATCAACTGCAGCCCAAAGAAGCGCTTCTGCGCCTCCGCGTACTTCCTCTCGCTGCAGCGCCTGTTCGTGGGCGGCGAGAAGGTGAGTGAGCGCCTGCGCACGCCGGCGGACCACGCGCGCATCCTCGAGCAGCTGCACGATGCGCAGGCCGTCGTCTTCTGTCTGCCACTGTACGTGGACGGCATTCCTTCTCACGTACTGCCCTTCCTAGAGAAGATGGAGGCGTTCTGCCGCGAGAACAGCCTCGCGCCCAGCGTGTACTGCATCGCAAACAACGGCTTCATCGAGGGGCGGCAGAACGAGCCGCTCATGCAGGTCTTCGAGAACTTCTGCGCCCGCGCCGGGCTCACGTGGGGTGGCGGTGTTGGCGTCGGTGGCGGCGTGATGCTTAACGTGACACGCATCTTGTTCGTGGTGCAAATAGGCCTGCTGGCGCTAAACACTGTGCTTAGCCTCGTGAATACGGGTAACTGGTTCTCGCGGGACGCATGGGTGAACTTCGGGCAAAACGCGCTGCTGTTGATCTTCTTTAATCTGGGAGCGCTGCTCTATCTATCCCAGATGGGCGGCGCCATAACCAAGCGTACTTTCTTCGGGAAAAAGTACACCCGAATCTTGGTGCCCTCGTTCATCTTCATCCTGTTCGCCGACATCTTCTTTGTGATTGTCTCCGCGTTCCAGGGAGGGCTGTTCCGCGGCTGGTTGGCCCGGAAAACGTATCAGGAGGGATAAGCGCACCTCCGATACGGTGCCCATGCCGTCCTTATCCGGTTAGGGTGAAGAGCTAAAGCTTCCGGACATTGCCTTTGCAGGCCACTCAATAGTATGATTTGTATGACTAGTCATACCATGGAGGAGGCAGGCATGGCAATTCCGGAGGGCAAGGGAGCTTGGACGGCGACGGTCGGCGCCAAGGGGCAGATTGTCATCCCAAAAGAGGCGAGGGACATGTTTGGCATCAAGCCGGGGGACACGCTCGTCATTCTGGGTGATGTTGATCGCGGCCTTGCCATCCCGCCCAAGGAGCAGTTTGGCGAGTGGATCAGCGCGGTCTTTGACGGTGGCCGGCAATGAGGGTGCTCTGGTTCTGCATTCCCGCCTACGGCCACACCAACCCCACCATCGAGGTCGTGCGCGAGCTGGTGCGCCGCGGCCACGAGGTGTGCTACTACTCGTTCGAGGAGTTTCGCGAGAAGATTGAGGGTGCAGGCGCACAGTTTGTTGCCTGCGACGCATTCCTTCCGCCAGTTGATGCAAAGGTCGAGAGAAGGCTGCGCAAGGTTTCTACCACCGAGATGAGCGTGCAGTCGTTCCGCACGGTTGTGAACTTGGATCCGCTCGTCACCGCAGACGTCACTTCACGTCGCCCCGACGTGGTGGTGAGCGACTCGGCGTGCTTCTGGGGTAAGCTTGCTGCCGCCAAACATGGCCTGCCCTGGGTGTGCTCCACCACCACGTTTGCGTTCAACGAACACTCGTCAAAGTACATGAGCCACAGCGTCTCGGAGCTTGCGGACATTCTGTTGGGCCTGCCGCGTCTTAATCGCGAGATTCGCAGGTTGCGACCCCTGGGTTACCACGTGAGGAGCGCCCTCGACATCGTGCGCAACAAGCCTGATGACAACACCATCGTTTATACTTCGCGGACGTTTCAGCCCTGCTCCGAGACCTTCGACGAAAAGCACTACCGCTTTGTGGGCCCATCGGTGCGCGATGTGGCGCCAAGGGAGAAGTCAGGCCGTCCGCTTGTGTATGCCTCGCTCGGTACGGTGATAAACGACCGCCCGGGCTTCTACCGCACGCTCATCGACGCGCTGTGCGGCACGTGCGTGGACCTCCTCATCTCGTGCGGGAAGGCGTTTGATCCTGCGCAGCTGGGCGAGGTAAGTGACAACGTGCGCATTGAGCAGTACGTAGACCAGATGGAGGTGCTCTCGCGGGCGAGCCTGTTCATCACCCACTGCGGCATGAACAGCGCGTCGGAGGGCATGTGGATGGGCGTGCCCGAGCTGCTCTTTCCGTTGACCGGCGAGCAGCGTGCCGTGGCGAGGCGCGTTGCGGAGGTGGGCGCTGGCAAGCCGCTCGAGGAGTCGGTGGCGAAAGATAGTGCCGCGCTTCGCAGGGCGGTGCTCGACGCCCTGGCAGACGAGCGACTACGCGAGGGGTCTGCCCAGATGCGTAGTGACCTGCGCTCCTGCGGAGGTCCCGCTGCCGCCGCAGACTTTATCGAATACGTTGCACATCATCACGATGCGCAGCGCCCCGCAGTGCACGCCTGCTGACAAGACGCACTTGACCCATCTTTAGGGTCAGGGCATGTGCCCTACCAGACAAAGGGCACGAGCCGCCAGCGCACCTTCTTCTGATACTCCGGGTAGCCTGCCAGCCCGCCCGCCAACATCGTGTCCTCGAGGGCCGTGCGCACCACGATCACCACAGCGACCGCGCCGGACACCAGAGCCACCCACACGCTCGGGAACACCATGACCACCGAGACGCACCACATGAGGATGGCGGAGTACATGGGATGGCGCACGAAGGCGTAGGGGCCGGTGCTGCACACGCGCTGCCCGCGCTCCTCCTGCACGCGCGAGACGGCCTCGGCATAGCGGTTCTCGGAAAGGGCCCAGGCCGTGAGCATGGAGGAGAGCAGGTAGATGACAGCGCCGAGAACGGCGATGACGTCTATGGCCAGTGCTGGGTCGCACGTTCTGCCTGCAACCCAGTACACCACGAAGTAGGCGAGGAGCCAGAAGATCGCCAGCAGGACCTTGTCCCAGACGGGCGTCACGTCCTTGGAGTCCGCGATGGAAAGTCGAGCGGCCATCGTCTCGGGTGCCGCGCGGTAGAGCCAGACGACCGTGCCGATTGCGGCGAAGTAGACGGCGAACCAGAGCGCACCCCTCGCCCCTAGGACCCAGCCCGAGCCGAGCAGGAAGAGGAGCAGGCCAAGTGCGCGCTCGATGAAAAGCCGGACGAGGTACACAACCATGCCCTTGTCAGCCATCTCTTTCCTCCCGCCATCCTACGTTTGCTAAGCGAGAGTCTAGCGCATTCGTTCCATCACGCTTCTCCTCTCCTGATATTGCCAAGCGCCATGTACCATAATTGCGAGACGAGTGCCCCGTATGCTGAACGCTGACGCCGCAATCCCTTCTGTCCCAACGAGGTGCGCCATGGACTACGCAATCAGGAACATGAGAGAAGACGAGTGGCCGCTGCTCGAGGACTTTCTCTACGAGGCGATTTTCGTCCCCGAGGGCTTCGAGGGCGAGGTGCCGCGCTCGGTCATCTACGACGACCCGAAGTGCCGCGCGGCATTTGATGGCTTTGGCACGCTGCCGGACGACCGCGCCGTGGTTGCCGAGGCAGGCGGCGAGGTCGTGGGTGCCTGCTGGGTGCGCACCACCAACGAGTACGGCCACATCGACGACGAGACTCCTTCGTTCTCCATCTCGCTCTACAGGCCGTATCGGGGGCGGGGGATAGGCACCGCCATGATGCGCACCCTGCTCGGCGAGCTGCGCGAAGCCGGGTACGCTCGGGCGTCGCTCTCGGTCCAGAAAGAGAACCCGGCGCTACGGCTTTACGAGCGCATGGGCTTCCGTATCGTGGGCGACGGCTTCGACGAGACCGAATGGCTGATGACATGCCGTCTCGATGGACGTGCTGCCCTCGAGTTTCGTCGGCTTTCGGACGAGGACATCCCTGCCTTCGTCGAAATGCGCATAGCCCAGCTACTTGAGGAGGGCGCGACCGAGACCGTCGACCTGCGCCCGGCGCTCAAAGACTATTACGCTCGCCACCTTGCGGACGATACCTTCGTGTCTTGGCTTGCCCTCGACGCAGACCGGATCGTTGCCACGAGCGGCGTCTCCATTGTCGAGAAGCCTCCCTACTTTGGCTGCCCCACGGGCAGGATCGCGCTCGTGTCGAGCATGTTCACCGAGCCTGCGTACCGTCGCCAGGGCATCGCGCGCGACCTGCTCTGTCGCGTCGTGGATGAGGCGCGGGCGAAGGGGTGCGGGGCGGTCCAGATCACGGCGTCGGATGCGGGCGTGCCCCTCTACCGCTCCGTCGGCTTCGTGCACAATGCCAATTTCCTGCAGCTTTCCCTGTGAGGGTCCGGCACGATTCGTGCCAGATTCGTACCGTAAGACGGCCCTTGCTCGTGCTGGCGGCTTCTTTAACACCTACTACGAAGACGAGGGGCACTACCACGAGGAGTCCGTGGAGACCGTTGCCGGCGACAACGGCCGCTACTACGATTGCCTCTATGAGACGATCGTGAACGGGGCAGAGCCGCTCGTCACTGAGGCGAAGGGGGAGGGCTGGGCCATGGAGATGAGGGCGTTCCACACGGCAAGCGGCGAGGTGGCCTACTGGGTCGATGCGTTTGCGGGGCCGGACGCTGAGTGGCTCGTGTTCCTGCCGGGCCTCACGGCTGACCACACGCTCTTCGACGCGCAGCTGGCCTACTTCTCGGGCAAGGCGAACTGCCTTGTATGGGATGCCCCAGCGCATGGCGCGTCGCGCCCGTATCCGCTCGACTTCTCGATGGACGATCTGGCACGCATCCTGCACGACATCCTGGAGTCCGAGGGCATCGAGCGGCCGGTCCTGGTGGGCCAGTCGCTTGGTGGCTATGTATCGCAGGCGTTCATCGACCTGTTCCCCGGCGAGGTAGCGGGTTTTGTGGCAATAGACTCCGCGCCGCTCAAGAGGAAGTACTACCCCACGTGGGAGGTCAAGGCCCTGCGCCACACCAAGGGAATGTATCAGGCGATTCCCTGGGCACTGCTCAAGCCTTGGGGCTCGTGGGGCACGGCAACCACCGAGCGGGGCCGCGCCGGCATGCGCTCCTTCATGGACGGCTACACAAAGCGCGAGTACGTGGATCTTGCGGCGCATGGCTATCGCATGCTTGCCGATACGGTTGAGTCAAAGCAGCGCTTCGACATCGACTGTCCGGCGCTTCTGCTCTGCGGTGAGAAGGACCATGCGGGCGACGTGCGCCCGTTCAACCGCAAGTGGGCGGCAGGCGAGGGCATCCCGCTCGTGTGGGTTCCCGGCGCCGGGCACAACTCCAACGTTGACGCACCGGGCTTCGTGAATGCGCAGATAGAGGAGTTTGTTGCGAGCCTGTAGGGCAATTGAGGGACACGCCTTTTGGCCTCGCGGGGCAAAAAGGCGTGTCCCTCAATTGCCCTTGGGCCGCCCATACCCTATGATGGCTAGGTCCAGCAGGACCCTGACGAGGGCGCCCGTACCAGGAACGAAAAGACGGGTCGCATAAGACAACCTCGTGGGAAGGAACCTGCAATGGATTGGATCGTACTTGTGCTCTCCGGGATGATGGAGTCGGTTTGGGCGCTCGCCCTCGACCGTTCGGAGGGATTCATCCATCTTGCTCCGACGATCGTGTTCATCGTCGGACTCACCTGCAGCATGCTTGGCCTGGGCTATGCGACCAGGACGCTGCCCATTGGGGTGGCCTACGCCGTGTGGACGGGCATCGGCGTCGTCGCAACCGCGCTCTACGGAATGATTACCGGCACGGAGCCCGCGTCACCGGTGAAGGTCGCGCTGCTCATCGGGCTCGTGGGCTGCATCGTGGGCCTCAGGCTCGTCTCGGAGTCCGCCTAAACCTTGGGGCTGGGGACGCCCTGTTCCCATCACCGCCGAAGCGGGGCGACCCCTTGTCGATGGGCACTGCGGCTTGAGGCGCGCCGCCCCTAGCATGTTTGCCTGAGCGTATCCGTGTGTGGCCGTCAGGGCTTGGGGCAGCGGCCCCGCCCAACGACGGCCGCGCGCCCACCCGAGGGGAGAGTAGACCCATGACCCAACAGCTTCTGCCTGCACGCCACAGCTTCCCCGAGGGCTTCTTCTGGGGCGGTGCCTTCGCCGCGCACCAGATGGAGGGGGCCTGGGACGAGGGTGGCAAGGGCCTCTCGGTGACCGACATCTCCGCGCTGCGCAAGGACGTGCCCATCGAGCTGCGCATGCAGGGCGACCTGTCTCGCGATCAGGTGCGCGAGATGCTCTCCCACGAGGACGACTGGGTCTTCCCCAAGCGCTGGGGCATCGACTTCTACCACACCTACGAGGATGACCTCGCCCTGCTCGGCCGCGAAGGCCTCGGGCTCAACGCCATCCGCACCTCCGTCAACTGGAGCCGCATCTTCCCGCGCGGCGACGAGGAGGAGCCGTGCGAGGAAGGCCTGGCCTTCTACGACCGGCTCGTGGACGCGATGCTCGCGAACGGCATGGAGCCCTTCATCACCGTGTCGCACTACGAGATGCCGCTCGCCCTTGCCATGGACCACGGCGGCTGGCACGACCGCGCCACCATCGGCAAGTTCGTGCGCCTCTGCCAGGTGCTCTTCGACCGCTACCACGACCGCGTGAAGCATTGGATTTTGGTCAACCAGATCAACATGGTGGCCCATGAGGGCTTCAACCACCTGGGCGTGCCCACCGACGAGACCGACGACCCCATGAGCGCGCGCTACCAGGCCCTGCACAACGAAATGGTGGCTTGCGCGCTGGCCACGGCGTACGCGCACGACACCTACCCTGACCTGCAGATTGGCGTGATGGAGTACGCCAATCTGGCCTATCCTGCCACCACGAGCCCCAACGACGTCATGGCCACCTATCGCCGCAACCAGATGGAGCAGCTGCCGGCAGACGTCCTCGCGCAGGGCGCCTACCCCGGCTATGCCCTGCGCTTCTTCGAGGACCGCGGCATCAAGGTGGTGGCCGAGGACGGCGACCTCGAGGCGTTGGCTGCCCACACGGCCGACTTCGTGTGCTTCTCCTACTACCTCACGCAGATCTGCTCGGCCGAGAGCGTGGCCACCCACGAGCAGGGCGGCGGCGACACCTTCCAGAACCCGCTGCTCGAGGCCAACCCCTGGGGCTGGGCCATTGACCCCACGGGCCTGCGCTGGACGCTCAACGTGTACCAGGAC
>CACXFC010000162.1 GCA_902766835.1 uncultured Coriobacteriaceae bacterium
GATCATCTTGCGGACGAGCAGGCTGGTGGACATGCCGGCGGCGCAGAACAGACGGATGGTGAGCATTGTTGGGTTTCCTTTCCCTCGGTCCCTGGGCCCTGGGGCCCGTGTAGTGAGGGGACTCCCCCTCACAATTGCTACATATTCATAAACCCTCCACGATTGGAATGCAAGCGCGAGTTGCCCGCCGATTTCAATTGTTTCAGGATTTCACGTGCCAAGGGGCACGGTCTGCATGCCAGCCATACCACCATTGCCAGCATGGGACGGACACCCAACTCGCTCTTCCAGCATCAATCGTTAGCGGCGAGGCTGTCGTTGTACAGCAGCCTCGCGAGTTCTTCCAGTGCATAAAGCGCCGGGAAGAATGAAACGAGCCCTGCGGCTTCGGCCGCCGCATCCTTGGAATGCAGGCTCACGGATACATCGGCAAGACGCGCAATGGGGCTTGCTGGATCTCCAGTGATGGCGACGGTGACAGAGCCGGCGGCCACGAGTTCGTGCAGGGCAGTATGCACCGACGGCGACGTTCCGCTCTGCGATACCACAATGACGCCCATCTCCCCCTGCTTTATCGCCGCGGCGTAGGTGGGAAAGGTCGTGATGGGTATGGCGGGAATGCCCAGCCCACTGAGCACATAGGCGCCGTACGTGGCGATACCGCTCGACCTTCCGCAGCCCAGGATGAATACGCCATCGGTCCACCTGAGCGCCTCGAAGGCCTCATGGATGCTTTCGTTAAAGCTCTTGAACTCATCGCTGGACAGCGTCGCGCGTATGTTTTCGACCATGCTGGGCAGAGGATGGCTCTTTGCGCTCTCCTCCCGCATCTTTGTGAGGATGGATTGTTTGAACTCGGGAAAGCCTGAATACCCGCACTTCTTGCAGAAGCGCACGATTGTTGCGTTTGAGACGCCCGCAAGACGTGCGAGGTCCGCAACGCGCATGTCAGCCAGCATCTCTAGGTTGCGCTGCACGGTGTTGTACACGCTGTAGTCGAGCCCGGTAAAGGTCATGAGCGTCGATTCGTCGAACACGCTGTAGTTGTCGCGGATCTTCACGGCGCACCCCCTTCTTTGCATGAGTTTCTTATGGCCTGTTCAAACCAGCTGTGGGCTCTTAACAACTGACGCCCACCTGTTTGCACACATATTCTACACGCTTATTTCATCATGCACGAAATATTTCATACGCCTAATAGTTCTTGCTTTCTGCTCAGTGCTGAATATAATAACGCGAAACAATTATCCGACGTTCTTTTGCCCCCTGATAGGTGCAGGCGATCGTGCTGCAACTCCGAAACGATGCGCGTCCCGTTGCTTCGTAATACTTTATAATCGATTAGTGTTACGAATGCGTTTTGAAAGAAAGGGGAGCCTGCCATGCACATACCCGAGAATTACCTCAGCCCGTCTACTTGCGCCCTTGCCACGGTAGCCATGCTTCCGGTGTGGGCGTCAGCCATCAAGCATGTGCACGAAGAGGTCCCGCGCGAAAAGATACCTCTCATTGGCGTTGCTGCCGCCTTCAGCTTCCTCGCCATGATGTTCAACATTCCCCTGCCGGGCGGCACCACGGGCCATGCCGTCTGCGGCACACTCATCGCGATCCTCTTTGGCCCATGGTCTGCCACCCTCGCCGTAAGCATCGCGCTCGCAATCCAAGCCGTGTTCTTTGGTGACGGAGGCATACTCTCGCTTGGAGCCAACTGCCTCAACATGGCCTTTGTGCTCCCCTTCGTGGGATATAGCATCTATCGCGCCCTCAAAGACCGCCTGGGAGGCCAGCGCGGCGAGCTGATTGCGGCCGGCGTTGGCTCCTATGTTGGCCTCAATGCCGCAGCCCTGTTGTGCGCCCTTGAGTTTGGCATTCAGCCGCTGCTCTTCCACGATGCCTCAGGCGCCGCGCTGTACTGCCCCTACCCCATCAGCGTTGCGGTACCCGCCATGATGCTCGGCCACCTTACTGTGGCGGGCTTCGCAGAGGTCGTGTTCACCGTTGGCATTCTTGCCTTCGTGCGCAATGCAGCACCCTCGTTTGGCATCGAATCACATAAGGCAGCGCCCGGCATTCCCACGCCCATTCTGGGCCTCATCGTGGCCCTGATCGTGGCCTGCCCGCTAGGCCTCATCGCCACCGGTGACGCCTGGGGCGAGTGGAGCACCGAGGACCTTGCCGGGATGGTTGGCTACACTCCCGCGGGACTTGGCAATGGCTGGGAATGGAGCGCGCTTATGCCCGACTATGCGGTTGGCTCGCTGCCGGCATGGGTGGGCTACATCATCTCGGCCGTCATAGGTGTGGCGCTTCTCGTCATCATCTTCCGTCTTATGGCAGGCTCCGCAAGACCTGCGGTAGACTTTGACGCCTAGATGGCCGACACGCATACCGACATACCAAGCTGGCTCACGACCCCAGAGCACTACCGTCCCGGCTCCGACCGGGACGGATTCATTTCGCGCAGCCTGCTGTCCATCACTTCCGCCCTGGCCTTCTTCAGGCTTGATGACGGAAGGGAGGCACGCTTCTCCCCTTCTGCGCCCATCAAGCTCGTCGTCGCCTTCGTATGCATCCTGCTCGTATCGCTCTCGAGAAACTACCTGTTCGTCCTGGTGATGCTTGCCGCTTTACTGGTACGTGCCTGTCTGCTTCCCCAAGCATCGCTGGCGCGCATGATGGGCGGCGCGGCCTCCGCGGCTGCCTTCTCGCTTGTCATCATGCTTCCAGCCATACTGTTGGGGCAGGCGCATGCTCCCCTGCTCTTGGCAACAAAGGCCTTCGTCAGCGTGGGAATCACCCTTTGCGTTGCCCTTACGACCCCGGTCTGGAAGCTCACGCACGCCCTGCGCAGCTTCCGCGTGCCGAGCATTGCCATTTTGACCATAGACCTCGCCCTGCGCAGCATCGTGCGCCTGGGCGAGACGGCTGCGGAGGTGCTTTGCGCCCTGAGCCTGCGCAGCGTTGGGCGCAACCGCAACAAGGGCGCCGCCATAGGCGGCGTGGGCGGCGTCGTGCTGCTCAAGGCGAGCCGGTCGTCGCAGGAGACCTACGACGCCATGCGATGCCGCTGCTTTGACGGGGAGTACCGCGCAAGCTCCCGCGCCACGCTCAAGCCTGCAGACGCCGCCTGGGCGCTTCTGCTCATCGGCCTCGTCGCCCTATTCGCCTACCTGCAAGGGCTGGTCTAACATGTCTCACGCACACGCCAACGAACGCCTGCATCTCGCACAGAGCGGCAGCGCCCCCGCGCTCATCGAGCTTGACGACTTCTGCTTTGCCTATGACTCCTCCCCTGCCCTGCGGCACGTGTCGCTGCGCATCGGCGCGGGAGACAGCGTGGTGCTCATGGGCGACAATGGCTCGGGCAAATCGACGCTGCTCAAGGCCATCTGCGGCCTCATCTACCCCCAGCAGGGCTCGTATCGCTTCGATGGCAGCGAGGTGAGCGAGCGCTCCATGCACGACGCCACCTTTGCCAAGCGTCTCCACCAGCGCGTGGGCTTCATCTTCCAAGACAGCGACGCCCAGCTGTTTTGCGCCAGCGTGGCCGACGAGATTGCCTTTGGCCCGCGCCAGATGGGCCTAGACGAGCGAGAGGTTGCCCGACGCGTGAGCGACACCCTCGCGCTGCTCGACATCGATCGCCTGAGGGACCGTGCGCCCTACGCGCTCTCGGGAGGCGAGAAGAAGCGTGTGGCCATTGCCTGCGTGCTCTCCATGAACCCCGACGTGTACTGTTTCGACGAGCCGCTAGCCGGGCTGGACGCGCGCACCCAGGCGTGGCTGCTGGGCTTTTTGGGACAGCTGCGCACCGCCGGGAAGACCCTCGTGGTTGCCACGCACGACCAGTCGCTTGCCGACGAGATTGCCGACTACTTCGTGTACGTGGGCGAGTTCCACGGCTACGAGGACCGTCCCCACGTGCACATCAACGCCTGACACACCCCCCGGCGCACAGGTTCGGTCTGAGGGCAATTAGGACGCCGACACCAGCGTGTTGAGCATCCCGCTGAACGCATCGGGGTCAATGGTGCCAACCTGGTAGTCCACTTGCTGGCCATTGGCGTCAAAGACCACCGTTGTGGGGTACGCCTGCAGGCCCAGCGACTGGGAGGCGGCAAGGTCGGTGTCGTAATAGACGGGAAGGTCAGCAAGGCCGTATTCCTCCAGCCAGCCCGTGATGAACTCCGGGTTCTCGTCCTCGCCATCCGCCACGTCCAAGAAGGCGAAGGCCACGCGGTCCTGATACTTCTGGCAGATCTTCAGGAACTCGGGCATCTCTGCCACGCAGTTGGGACACCACGACGTCCACAGGTTGATGACCAGGGGCTTGCCTCCCGCAATCTCGGAAAGCAGGAGCTTGTTGCCCGCCGCGTCGTAGACAGTGGCATCGACGCTGGCGAGCGTCTTTGTCGCCTGCTGCTCTTCGGCCTGCTGAGGCTGCGCGCCCTCCGAGGCACCCCCGCATCCCGCCAAGGAGGCACCCAAGGCGAGCGCCAGCACCGAAGACGCCGCGATTCTTGCAAGGCTGTTGTACTTCATGATTCCTCCCGGCACGCGAGTTTGCATGCTGCAATCCTAACAAAAGGGTCCCGCCGAAGCGGGACCCAAACAATGCGCTGCGATTCCTGACCCTAAGAGTCAAGTGCAGTGATATACGCAGGGCAATTAAGGGACACGCCCTTTTTTGCCCCGCGGGGCAAAAAAGGGCGTGTCCCTTAATTGCCCACTGAGTTAGCCGGATCAGTCGCTGCGGCTTCACTTCAAACAAGCGGCCCGGAGCAGGTTGTCCTGCCCCGGGCCGCTCGCATGTGAGTCGTGCGTTTGTGCTACTGGCTACTTGTTCAGCTGAACAGGATCCCAGCCGTAGTCCTGGTACTGCGTGACGGCAAGGCCGTTGGCCTTCACGTAGTTGGACACGGTGGTGATACGCAGCGCCGTGCGGGCGTCGCTGTCGCTGTACACCTTCATGAAGGCGTCGTAGTTATCGCCGAAGAGCTCCTTTGCGCTGCTGTCGAAGTTGGAGCCATCGGCAACCTGGTCGAACGAGCTCACCGTGTAGGTGTCGCCGTTCTTGGTCACGTGCATGACGCCAGGATAGTTGCCACCCGAGGTGCAGGAAAGCGTCTCGCCGTCGATCTTGTAGTTCTCAACCCAGAAGTCGCCGTAGACGATAACGTCGTCGGGATTGGTGGCGTCGATTTTCACGATCTGCACGGTGGGGATGCTCGCGTCCGCGGGCTCGTAGTTCTTGCTCATCTCTTCGGCCATGTACTTGTAAACGGCCGCCTCAACCGGGTCCTCGCCGGTATAGCCATAGGCAGCGCTGTCATTTGCAGGGGTGGCGGCGGTCTCGGTCGCCTGCTCCTCAGCCGGCGTGGCTTCGGGCTCGTTGGACGATGCGGGTGCGCTCTGGCCGCCGCAAGCGACAAGGCCGAGGGTTGCTACAAGGCTCGTGGCTAGGATTGCTCCAAGAAGGGACTTTTTCATGAGACCTACCTCCATTGTTTTTCGTGGTCCCGATGTACGGCAATACATACGTAGATATGATTCCCCTTGTCTCAACGTTGCAGAAGATTTTCTCGTAGATTCGCGAAATTAGGGGAGGAAATTAAGGGACACGCCCTTTTTGCCCCTTGGGGCAAAAAGGGCGTGTCCCTTAATTTCAACCTTTCAGCTTGGACTTAGCTGTGTGGCCACCTCATCACAAATGACCCCTGCCAAGCGTGCGCTCAGAGACGTTTCAGGTTCGCGCCGTATCGTTTCAGTTGTCACAAGGAGGTGGCCAAATGGCACAGATGGTGTTCAAGCGTCATGAGATCAAGTATCAGCTCACCAACGAGCAGCGCGCTCGCCTGGAGCAGGTGATGAGCGCCCACATGATCCCCGACGAGTACGGACCGTCCACGGTGCGCAACATCTACTTCGACACGCCCACGCACCTGCTGGCGCGTCGCTCCGCCGAGCATCCCTACTACAAGGAGAAGATTCGCGTGCGCAGCTACACCCCAGCGGGGGAGGAGACCTCGGTCTTCCTTGAGCTGAAGAAGAAGTGCGACGGCATCGTCTACAAGCGTCGTTGCACCCTCACGCTGGCTGAGGCGCGGGCGCTGCTTGCGGGTCAGCGCGCGCCGCAGACGCAGATCGAGCGCGAGATTGCCTTCTCGGCAAGCCGCTACGAGGGCCTGCAGCCCGCGATGTTCGTTGCCTACGACCGCGAGGCGTTCTACGACGAGCACGACCACGAGTTCCGCATGACCTTCGACCGCGCCGTGCGCTGCCGCTGGGACGACGTCTCGCTGGCAGGCTCAAGCGAGGGCATCGTGCTCACGCCGGCCAACCAGAGCCTGCTCGAGGTCAAGTGCGCGGCTGGCATGCCGCTGTGGCTCGTGGACTTCTTCAGCGCTGAGGGTATCTTCAAGGGCCGCTTCTCCAAGTACGGTGCAGCCGTCGTGCGCCAGCTTGAGAGCGAGCGCGCGATCCTGCAGCCCCGCAGACCTCAGCATGCGGCATGGCTCCAGCAGGAGACGGATTCTAGGGTTTTGGGACAGACGACGAGGGCCGCGCAGACGCTGGCTCTTGCATAGGAAGGATTCATCATGTTCGATTCCATTTTTGGCACGGTTGATGCGACCACGACCACTGCTACCTCGGTCGCCCTGGCACCCTTTTTCACCAGCGTCGCCGCGGCGCTGTGCCTGGGCTTTGCGCTCGCCCTCATCTATTGCTTCCGGAGCCGCTACACCAAGAGCTTCGTGGTGACGCTGGCAACGCTTCCTGCCATCGTGGCCGTGGTCATCATGATGGTCAATGGCAACCTGGGTGCGGGCGTGGCTGTTGCCGGCGCCTTCAGCCTCGTGCGCTTCCGCAGCGTCCCCGGTCAGGCTCGCGACATCGCCTTCATCTTCTTGGCCATGGCGGTGGGTCTGGTCTGCGGCATGGGCTACCTCGCGTATGCTGCGCTCATCTGCGCGATTCTGGGTGGCGCAAACCTGCTGCTGCAGCTGACGAACTTTGGTGGGTCCGCCTCCCGCCTCGATCGCACCGTCACTATCACGGTGCCCGAGGACCTCGACTTCGTGGGACTGTTCGATGAGGTGCTCGACCGCTACACCACCAGCCACGACCTGGTGGCCGTCAAGACGACCAACATGGGCAGCCTCTACAAGCTGCAGTACAACGTGCTGCTGAAGCGTGTGGACTGCGTCCGCAACCTGATTGACGAGCTGCGCTGCCGCAACGGCAACCTCGAGATCGCGCTTTCCTACCAGGCAGCCAACGGCGACGAGCTGTAACGTTCTGACAGGCAAACAAGGGACACGCCCTTCTTTGCCCCGCGGGGCAAAGAAGGGCGTGTCCCTTGTTTGCCGTAACGTGGATCAAGAGGTAGCCCCTCAATCCACGTGCGGTTACGCCGTCTGGTTGAGCGGCGAGCCGTCGTAGCCGCGCACGATCAGCTGCTTGAGCAGCGTTGCGTCGCCATGCATGAAGGCCTCGGCCAGATGTGGCCACCTGTCGAGCGTGTCGTAGAAGATGTCGGGGAAGCTCGTGGACTTCTGCGTGCCGGTGAGGGGGTCGAGCCAAGGGTGGCAGTCGAGGTTGGCAGCTGGGCAGTCCTCGTTCACCTCGGCGGCATGCGAGAGCGCCTCTAGGCGCGAGTAGCGCGAGCCCAGCCGCTCCGCGCCGGCAATCATGCGGCCGCGCGGGTTGCCCGTCGGGTCGATGGCCCTATACACCAGCTCGTAGTCGCGCAGGCACCCCTCGTAGCGGTCGGGGCCGATGGTGGTGCCAAAGACCTGCCATGCCACCTGCGAGAAGATGGCGCCGGCCACGCGGCTCACGCGTTCCGTGCGTGCGAGGTCACCATAAGCCGGAGCGTCGGCAATGGTCTGCTTGCGGGAGCTCCAGAGCATCCAGGTGTCCAGCTCGCTCTCGATGAGCGCGTGCACCTCGTCGTGCGCGTCCTCGAGGCCAACGCCCGCATTGCAGATGTCGTTTTCCTGCGCGAGGATGAACGCATGGGCCTCGCTGTCAAGCAGGTAGTGCGCAAGCAGTCCCAGCACGAAGGCGCGTCCTATGCCTTGGTCGTCAACCGGCAGGTGCGAGACCGCGTCGCGCGCCGCAAGCAGGGCGTCCACCACATGCTGCTCGTGGGCGGCTTCGGCAAAGGTGTGGCATGCCTGTATGACGGTGGGCGTGGCGGTGAAGCAGAAATAGAAGGGGTCAGGGCCTTGGTTTCCCAGCAGGAAGGCCAGAAGCTCCTCCTCGCCTGGGGCCATGTCGGCGGGAAGCCTGCGGGAGGCATCTTCGCCAAAGAGGTGGTGGGTGATAATAGCAGGCATGTCTGCCTCTCTCTATTTGGTGTGGACGGTCTGTGCAGAACCGTTCCGTAGCCACTTTAGAGTAACTCATGCGCGACCTTCTGTTGAACGAGACTGGCAATGCGCTACACTTTTAGGCTCGTGCACGAAGGAGGCGCCGTGGGCATAGGTGAGATTCTGCTGTTGGGCTTGGCCCTTTCAGCTGATGCGTTCTCGGTAACCATATCAAACATGTTCGTCTATGGGGCCGAAAGCAGGCGACGCCTGCTGCTGCTGCCGCTGTTCTTTGGCGTCTTTCAGGGCCTGATGCCGCTTCTGGGCTATTACCTGGGAGGCGTGGCCGCCGATCTTATCGAGCGCTATGCGGGCATTGTCACGCTGGTCATTTTGGGAATAATCGGCGGCAACATGGTGCGCGAGGGCATGGAGGCCCTGATGGCACCGCAGGAGGACACCGAGACTCCCGAGGCTCCTCCCCGTCTGACCCTGGGCATTCTGGTGTTTCAGGCCATAGCCACCGCCATCGATGCCTTTGCGGTGGGCGTGAGCCTGCGCGCGCAGGCGGTTGACATCGTAAGTGCCTCGCTCATCATCTGCTGCACGACGGCCCTCTGCTGCGTCATTGGCCTGGCCATTGGCCGCCGACTTGGGCGCCTTCTGGGCGATAGGGCCGAGGTCGTTGGCGGCATCGTGCTCATCTGCATAGGCCTGAAGGCCTTTCTTTCCTAGGAGGGCCCGTGGGAAGCCGCAAGCGTTCTGCGCAACAGAGAAAGATTGCCCAGTTCAAGGCCGAATTGGGTGGCCTTGACGACCTGTATGGGCGTGAGCGGCGGCGAAGCGAAGGCACAGAGGAGCGCAGGGAGGCGGCGCGGCGCCATCGCGCCTGCGACCGCAAGAATCGCTATGCCACGCGCGCGGATGCCCTCGAGGCTATAGCGCTTTGCGCCGAACATGGCACGGGTGGCCTGCAGTGCTATCGCTGCGCGTATTGCCACGGATGGCACCTTACCTCGCATCCCCAAAGCCCGTCCGCGTAACCTGCAGACTCACGCGCTTGTTCGCGTGTGCCCGTCAGCTGTCCTTGCGGCGGTGCCGCGCGGTGCGCAGGCTGCGGGTGAGCCAGCGGCCGTGGCGGTAGTAGATCACGAACATGATGGTCGTGATGGTCCAGGTGAGGGGATAGGAGAGGGCTACGGTCACAATCGAGTGGTAGGCGGGGACGACGAGTAGCATCCAGGCGATGCGCAGGATGCAGGTGCCGAAGATGACGATGATCATGGGGCGCAGGCTCTCGCCCGAGCCGCGGATGACGCCGGCGATGATGTCCATGTACGAGAAGATGACGTAGAAGGGCACCGTGATCAGCACGAGCCATGCGGTGAGGCTCACCACGTTTGACTCGTTGGCAAACAGCCACGCGAGGTCGCGCGCGTTCAGGCAGATGAGCGCCTCGATGATTCCCATGCCCACCGTTGCCATGACCAGTGACACGTGTAGCCCCCGCCGCATGCGGTCGTAGTTTGCCGCGCCAAAGTTCTGCGCCGAGAACGTGGTTGCCGCCATGGCGAAGGCGTCGGACACCAGCCAGGCGACCGATCCGATGCGCGCCTGCAGGCCCCACGCGATGACCGTCTGCGATCCGAAGGAGTTGACCGACGACTGCACGACCATGTTCGAGAGCGGGAAGATGGCGTTCTGTGCGGCGAGGGGCAGCGAGCAGGCCAGCATGTCGCGCGCGATGGCGCCGTTGATGCGGATGCGGTTGGGGTGCAGGCGCTCTGGGCCGTCCATGCGCATGAGCGCGCCGAAGGTGAGGATGGTGCCCACCAGGTACGACCCCGCCGTTGCCATTGCGGCTCCCCGTGCGCCGAGTCCGAGCTTGACTACGAAGACGATGTCGAGCGCGATGTTGACTAGGCAGGTGAGGGCGATGATGAAGGCGGGCGTGCGCGTGTCGCCCACGGCGCGCTGCAGCGCTGCCCCCATGTTGAAGACTATCGGCAGCATCACGGCGCCGAAGTAGATGTAGATGAAGTCGAGCGAGGCGCCTATCAGGTCCTGCGGAGTCCCCATGAGGCGCAGCAGCGGCCCTGCGCCGATGACGCCCACGATGGTGAACGCAAACCCCATGCAGAGTGACAGTGCGACGGCGGTGTGCATGGCCTGTTCGAGGCGGCGGTCATCGCCCGCACCAAAGTACTGGCTCACGATGACCGAGCAACCCATTCCCATGCCCATGGCAACGCTGATGGTGAGGTCGGTGAGGGTGGCCGTTGCCTGGATGGCACCAAGTGCCCTGAGGCTGGCGTACTGGCCCACGATGTAGGTGTTGACGAGGGTGTAGGCCTCCTGAAAGACCGCGCCGGCCAACACGGGAAAGAACAGCGCGGCGAGCTGACGCCAGATGACGCCCTGCGTGACGTCGAGTGTCTGCGTCTGCGCGCGCCTAGCCATGCAACCCCTCCCCAAAAAGCCAACTAGTGCATCGTAGCAGAGTGCACTCCCACATGTGCAACGGGGACGGTCCTCGTTTCTCACGCGTGTGAATCGGGGACGGTCCTCGTTTCTCATCCGTGTGAATCGGGGACGGACCTCGGGCGCGGGGCGCGCGGCCCGCCGCTCATTCGCGGGATGGGCGCTCGTCGTGCAGGCGCGGCAGGGCGGCGAACTCGCGCCCTTCGGGCGCTCGGACAGCGCCGCCCTCCCGCCGCGCCTGCGCTCCTCGCATCCCGCAAAATTCGCTTTGGGCCCCGCGCCCCGCGCCCGAGGCCCGTCCCCCTCCCGCGGGAGGCCGGAATTGTCGGGTGGAAATTAAGGGACACGCCCTTTTTTGCCCCGCGGGGCAAAAAAGGGCGTGTCCCTTAATTTCACGCGTATGTGCAACGAGGACCGTCCCCGATTCCGGTGCTTCTACACGTAGAACAGCATCTGGTTGTAGCTGGGCACGGGCCAGTAGTCCTCGCCGCAGAGGCGCTCCATGGCGTCCACCTGGGCGCGCAGCTCGTCCATCGCGGGGATGACCTCGTCGCGGCAGAGCGCGTCCTGCTCGGTGGGGTTGGCCTTGCCGTTGGCGTTGGCGGCCAGCTCCTCGAGCTTCGCGGTAAGGTCGTAGATGGCGTCGATGCCGGCGGTGAGCTTCTCGATGATGTCCTTCTCCGCACGGCTGACGATGCCCAGCTCAGCCTTGGTGGCCACGCTGGTTGCCAGATCACCGGAGTAGCTCATCAGGGCGGGCAGGTACATGTGGCGCACCATGTAGACCATCGTGTTGGCCTCGATGTTGATGAGCTTGGCGTACTGCTCGGCCTTGGCCACGTAGCGCGCATGGCATTCGGCCTCGTTGAGTACACCGTACTTCTCGAAGAACTTGATGTTGTCGGCGTCCATGAGCGCGCCCAGCGCGTCGGGCGTGGTCTTGAGGTTGGACAGCCCGCGACGTGCGGCCTCCTCCTCCCACTCGGCGGAGTAGCCGTTGCCGTCGAAGATGATGCGCTGGTGGTCGCGGAAGGTGTGGCGCACGAAGCGCATGGCCACCGTGCTAAAGGGCTCGTCGGAGCGGGCGGCTACGTAGTCCACAAAGCGCTCGCACTGCTCGGCCACCGCCGTGTTGATAATCACGTTGGGGTCAGAGAGGTTCTGCTGGCTGCCCGGCATGCGGAACTCGAACTTGTTGCCGGTGAAGGCGAAGGGGCTTGTGCGGTTGCGGTCGGTGTTGTCGCGCAGCACCGAGGGAAGCTGCGGGACGCCCAGGTCCATGCGCTCGGCCTCGGAGGCAGCTGCATGCTCCTTGTTGATGAAGGCCTCCACAACCGGCGTGAGCGCGTCGCCCAAAAAGACCGAGATGATGGCTGGGGGAGCCTCGTTGCCGCCAAGACGATGGTCGTTGCCCGCGGAGGCCACGCTCATGCGCAGCAGGTCGGCGTGCTCGTCGACCGCGGCAATGAGGAAGGCGAGGAACACCAGGAACTGCAGGTTGTCCTCGGGGTGCGGGCCTGGCTCAAGCAGGTTCTTCCCATCGGCGGCAAGCGACCAGTTGTCGTGCTTGCCCGAGCCGTTCACGTACTCGAAGGGCTTCTCGTGCTGCAGACACACCAGGCCGTGGTGGCTGGCCAGAAGCTTCATCTTCTCCATGGTGAGGAGGTTGTCGTCGATGGCGGTGGAGCCGTCCTCAAAGACCGGCGCCAGCTCGTGCTGGCAGGGCGCCACCTCGTTGTGCTTGGTCTTGGCGGGGATGCCCAGCTTCCACAGCTCGTCGTCGAGCTCCTTCATGAA
>CACXFC010000163.1 GCA_902766835.1 uncultured Coriobacteriaceae bacterium
CTGCGTGCCGTAGTTGAGGGTGCAGAACTCGTGGACCTCGTCGTCGGTGCCGGGGGTCTGGGCGCCAAACTGGTTGCAGGGCACGTCGACAATCTCAAGACCCTTGTCGTGAAGGTCTTCCCACATCTGTTCGAGCGGCTCGTAGTGCGGGGTGAAGCCGCAACCGGTGGCGGTGTTCACCACGATGACGACCTTGCCGGCGAAGTCGGCCATCTTCACCTCGTTGCCCTTGGGGTCGGTGACGCTGTAGTCGAAGAAGCCCATCGTCTCTCCTCTCGGATGGATCGCATTGGGTATAACTTACGCCTCTGGTGCTGCGGCACAGTCCAAATTTAGATAGTGCACAAAATAATCGGACACGTGCGGTAACCTGCGCCGCGCGAGACGTCATGTTACGTGCTTTGAACGAACTTGTTGCGAAGACGCGTGCCGCACATGTCAAGCTCTTATACTCATATGGTAAGCAGGCGCGCCGAACGGCATCAGTTGTTCGGCAGACGGAGCGGGGGAGACCTAATGGGAGCCTTCTTTGGTGCGGCTTCGCGTCGCGACGTGGTGCTCGACGTGTTCTTTGGCGTTGACTACCACTCACATCTGGGGACCAGGCGAGCCGGCATGGTGGTGTGGGACACCGCAGACGGCTTCCAGCGCGAGATTCATTCCATCGAGAACACGCCCTTCCGCACGAAGTTCGAGAAGGACCTGATGGGCTTCTCTGGCACCACGGCCATGGGCTGCATCAGCGACTCCGATCCGCAGCCGCTGCTGGTACGCTCGCACCTGGGCGTCTTTGCGCTGGCAACGGTGGGCGCGGTCAACAATGCGGACGCGCTCATCAACACGTTCACGGGCGTGGGCCATCAGTTCATGGCCATGAGCTCGGGCGACGTGAATGCCACTGAGCTCATTGCAGCCCTCATCAACACGCAGGATGACCTGGTGAGCGGCATCCAATACGCGCAGGACCAGATTGAGGGCTCGTTGACGCTGCTGATCATGACCCAGCAGGGCGAGCTCATCGCCGCGCGCGACAAGATGGGCCGCCTGCCGGTGCTCATCGGCAAGGACGACGACGGCTACTGCGTGACCTTCGAGAGCTTTGCCTATGGCAAGCTGGGCTACGTCGACGAGCACGAGCTGGGCTCGGGCGAAATCGTGCGCATTACCGCGGATGGCTACGAGGTGCTGGCGCCCGCGCGCGACGAGATGCGCATCTGCGCGTTCCTGTGGGTGTACTACGGCTACCCCAACTCCAACTACGAGGGCGTCAACGTCGAGACCATGCGCTACCGCAACGGCGCCATCATGGCGCGCGACGACGCCGAGCACGGTCTTCTGCCCGATGTGGACTACGTTGCCGGCGTGCCCGACAGCGGCCTGCCGCACGGCATTGGCTATGCAACCGAGAGCGGCAAGCCCTTCGCGCGTCCTTTCGTGAAGTACACGCCCACATGGCCGCGCTCGTTCATGCCGGCCAACCAGGCCGTGCGCAACCGGGTGGCCAAGATGAAGCAGATCCCGGTGCCCGAGCTCATCCGCGACAAGAAGCTGCTGTTCGTGGACGATTCCATCGTGCGCGGTACGCAGCTGCGCGAGACCATCGACTTCCTCTACGGTGCCGGATCGGCCGAGATTCACATGCGCTCCGCCTGCCCGCCCATCATGTACGGCTGCAAGTACCTCTCGTTCTCGCGCAGCCGCTCCGACTACGAGCTCATCGCGCGCCGCAAGGTGCTAGAGCTTGAGGGCGAAGAGGGCGAGAAGCATCTGGACGAGTACGTTGACGGCCATACCGAGCGCGGCCGCTGCATGCTGAAGGCCATCTGCGAGGAGATGGGCTTCGACTCGCTCAACTACCAGACGCTCGACGGTCTACTTGACGCCATCGGCATCGACCGCAAGAAGGTCTGCACCTACTGCTGGAGCGGCAAGGAGTAGGCGGCTAGGCAATTAAGGGACACGCCCCTTTTTGCCCCACGGGATGCCCCACGGGACAAAAAGGGGTGTGTCCCTTAATTTCACGCGAATGTGCAACGAGGACCGTCCCCGATTCTGGTGGCTGGTGCAAAATGTGGACGGATGTAACATGCCGGTGGACGGATGTGGCTAGAGCTGAGTGCATACCTGCAGGTATGATGGATGCTGACCGTTTTCTCCCGAACATGATTGGAGACGCGCATGTTGCACAAGACGCTCAAGGCCTTCCCCGACGACTTCCTCTGGGGCGCCTCTACGTCTGCCTACCAGGTTGAGGGTGCCGCCCTCACCAACGGTAAGGGTCCGTCTGTCCAGGACGTCAAGGAGCCGCCCGCGGGCACCAGTGGCTTTGAGGTCGCAGCCGACCAGTACCACCACTACAAGGAAGACGTGGCCCTGATGGCCGAGATGGGCTTCAAGACCTATCGCTTCTCCATCAGCTGGGCGCGCCTGCTGCCCAAG
>CACXFC010000164.1 GCA_902766835.1 uncultured Coriobacteriaceae bacterium
GCCCTCGCCGAGCGCGCGCTCCTGCCAGTGATCCCCTCCGAGGAGGAGTTCCCCTACACCATTCGCGTGGTCTCCGAGGTCATGGAGTCCAACGGCAGCTCTTCGATGGCTTCCACCTGCGGCTCCACGCTCGCCCTCATGGACGCTGGCGTGCCCATCAAGCGCCCCGTCTCGGGCGTTGCCATGGGCCTCATCCAGGAGGAGGGCAAGACGGTCGTCCTCACCGACATCCAGGGTCTTGAGGACTTCCTGGGCGACATGGACTTCAAGGTCTGCGGCACCACCAAGGGCATCACGGCCATGCAGCTCGACAACAAGGCCACCGGTCTCACCACCGAGATCTTCCGTCAGGCCTTTGCCCAGAGCCACGAGGGTCGCATGCACATCCTCGACGCCATGATCGACGCCCTGCCGGCGCCGCGTGAGAACACCAAGGACACCGCGCCGCAGATCATCAGCCTTACCATCCCCACTGATAAGATCCGTGACGTCATCGGTAGCGGCGGCAAGGTCATCCGTGGCATCCAGGACGACACCGGCGCAACCATCGACATTCAGGAAGACGGCACCGTCTTCATCGCTGGTGTCGGCGGCGCTGGCGAGGAGGCTGCCGAGCGCATCCGTGCCATCGTCAAGGTTCCCGAGGTTGGCGAGATCTACACCGGCCGCGTCGTGGGCATCCAGGCATTTGGCGCCTTCGTCGAGCTTCTGCCCGGCAAGGACGGGCTGCTGCACATCTCGCGCGTCGCACAGGGCCGCGTTGACAAGGTTGAGGATGTCCTCTCCATCGGCGACGAGGTCAAGGTGCAGGTGCTTGAGGTCGACGAGAAGGGCAAGATCAGCCTCGACCGCCTCGACAAGCCTGCGGCTCCCGCAAGCTCCGGCAAGGCAGACGACACCCGCAAGCGTCAGGGCACCACGCGTACGCGCAAGCCGGGTGACGGCACGCGCGGCAACCGCCAGCCGAGGCGCCATCACGAGGGATAGTCTCACGCGCTATCTTCCATAGCTGAAGCAGGGGAGGCTCCGATGCGGGGCCTCCCTTTTTGCGATGAAGTCGTTCTCGCGAGGATGGGTTTGTGTGGGGAGCAACCGTGTGATGAGGCCCCGCGAGGGCGGGGGTGCCTAAGGTCTCCGTTCGGGCTAAACGCTTGCCACAAGCGGCGAAGCAGCTGCGGAAACGCTCGCTTCGCTCGCTTGGGTCCTCGCTAAACGCTCCGCCGCGTGTGGCAAGCAGCCCTCAAAGGAGCCCGCAGGCACCCCCGCCCTCGCGGAGCCGCTCGCGCGTTCGCGTACTTCATTCTTTTCTCGTTAGTACGTCTCATTGCTATGCAACGGGTGCCCTATTTGACTACAATTACAAAGTTAGGAATAAGACCGCGGAAGAGCCGCGGCAGATATATGCAACTAAATCGCACGACGGAAGGAATCTCTACTTCATGGCGAAACAGAAGACGCCGCTGCGGATTATCCCGCTTGGCGGCTTAGACGGCATTGGCAAAAACATGACGGCCTTCGAATACGGCAACGACATGGTGCTCGTTGACGCAGGCCTCATGTTTCCCGATGACGAGCAGCCCGGCATCGACCTTGTGCTGCCCGACTACACCTATGTCCTCGAGAACGAGGAGAAACTGCGGGGCATCATCATCACCCACGGCCACGAGGACCACACCGGCTCGCTGCCGTACCTGCTGATGGACCTTACGCGCAAGGTGCCCATCTACTCCAGCAAGCTGACCCTCGGCTTCATCGAGGGCAAGCTCAGCGAGCACAAGCTCACCTCGCCTAAGCTGCGCGAGGTAAGCGATGGCACGCACCTCACGCTTGGCGTGTTCAATATCGACTTCTTCTCGATGACCCACTCGATCCCCGCGGCACTGGGCGTGTACATGCGCTGCCCGGCGGGCTCGGTCATGCACACGGGCGACTTCAAGCTCGACCAGACCCCCATCGATGGGGTCACCCCCAACTACCAGGCCATCAACAAGTTTGCTGGCATGGGCGTCGATCTGCTGCTTTCCGACTCCACCAACGCGCTCGAGCCAGGCTTCACGCCCTCCGAGGCGGCTGTGGGGCCGCAGCTGCGCCACATCATCAAGAATGCGCCGGGCCGTGTCATCGTGGCCTCGTTCTCGAGCCATATCCATCGCTTGCAGCAGGTCTGCGACGCTTCCGTTGCGGTGGGCCGCAAGGTCATCGTAACCGGCCGCTCCATGATCACCAACACCAAAGTGGCGCGTGAGCTGGGCTACCTGCACATCGACCAGGAGATGCTCATCGACGCCTTCGACATGGGCAACATCCCCGACAACCAGATAACCATCCTGTGCACGGGCAGCCAAGGCGAGCCGCTCTCGGCACTCTCGCGCATGGCCAACGGTGCGCACAAGTCGCTCTACATCAACGAGGACGACACGGTCATCATCTCGGCCACGCCTGTGCCTGGCAATGAGAAGAGCGTGCAAGGCGTCATCAACGCGCTCTCGAAGATCGGGTGCACGGTCTATGACAAGTCGAACACGCTGGTGCACGTCTCGGGTCACGGCAGCCAGGAGGAGCTGAAGCTCATGCTGGCCATGGCCAAGCCCACCAACTTCATGCCCGTGCATGGCGAGGCCGTGCACCTGCGCGCCCATGCGAAGCTCGCGCGTCAGATGGGCATTGACGAGGACAACATCTTCATCGCCGAGAACGGCGATACGCTCGAGATGCGTGACGGCGTGGTGCTGTGGGGAGAGCCTGTCGACTCGGGCGTCGTCTACGTGGACGGCCTCGCCATCACCGATGCCGACCCCTATGTCTTCCGCGACCGCAAGAAGCTCGCGAGCGACGGCATTGTCACCTGCGTGGTTACGGTCTCGAAGCGTCGCAGTCGCATCGGCGAGATCGAGATTGCCAGCAGGGGCGTGTCGTTCTCGGTGAGCGACGAGGTCAACGCCGAGGCAATCGCTGCCGTTCGTGCGGCCCTCGAAGAGCTGCAGGAAGCAGGCAACTCCAGCGTCGAGCAGCTGCGCAAGGGCGCGCGCAACGCGCTTTCGAGCTACCTGTGGTCGTCCACCAGAACCCGGCCGATGGTCATCCCCATCGTCATGGAGGTCTAGTCCATGGCGACACGCAAGAAGACGAACAGCGGACGCGCAAAGCGCAATGCGCCACGCGGTGCCAAGGCACAGCGCCAGGCTATAGCCATGCCGCAGCTCGGCAGCACGGGCAACGACATCGCGGGCCTCGTGCTGGTGGTGCTTGCCGTGGCCATGATGGTCGCGCTGCAGATGCCCAGCTCGGCGCCGGTTACCTATGTAACGGGCGAGGCGCTTGAGCTTCTGTTTGGTGCCGGTGCGATGCTCTTTCCCATCGTGCTGCTCGTCTTTGCGCTCACCTTCTTCATCGACAACGAGGAGCCCCTGTCAGGGCGCCTCGCCTTCGGGCTGACGCTCATCACGGTTTCCGTGCTGAGCATAGTCTCGATCACCTATCCCGGAGCGCAGCAGGACAGCTCGCTGGTGCTTGACCACAGCATCCTGCGCATGCGCGGAGGATATGTGGGCGGCGGCATCGCCTGGGCGCTGCTGCGCACGGTTGGGCGCGAGGTGGGCATCGTCATCCTGGTTGGCGCCATCATCTGCGGCATTGTCATCTGCGGCTTCTCCATCTCCGACACCGTGAGGCGCGTGCGCGAGGGCATGGCGTCAATTGGCGAGTCCATCCATGGCGCCTCGGAGGACTTTCGCGCCCGTCGCGAGGAGCGCCGCGAGCGCCGCCTGGCCGAGCGCGAGGCCTATGAGGACTACGGGGCCTATGAGGATGACTACGACTTTGTGGACGAGCGGCCCTACGAGGAGCCGAAGACTACCTACATCGGTGCGCGTACCTCGACGGTTCTGACGCGCAACATTGCCGCGAAGAGCGAGCGTGCGGAGGCCGTGCAGCCGTCCGAGCCGCGCACCGTGCGCAGGGGCCCCGGAATTGGCGAGGCTGTCACCACGCTGATTCAACGTCACCTGCCCGTCTTCGACGACTATGACGACGAGTATGACGACTACGACGATTACGACGATGACTATGCGGACGATTTCGACTACGACGAACCCGTCGAGGAACCCGTGGTCGAGGCGCCGCGTGAGCCCGCCCGCACGCAAGCCGCACCTGCGAAGAAGGAAGAGGCCATCCCCGACTTCCTGCTCAAGAAGGAGCCTGAGCAGCCTGCGGTGACGCAGCGGAGGAAGACCACGAGGCGCGCCCCGGCAAAGACGGCTGCGGCGGCCTCCGCCTCGACGCAGAATGCGGGGAAGACCATCGAGCCTGCGGCACCGCAGAAGATCAAGGACGCCAACGTCAAGGTCAAGAGCAGTGTGGCAACAAGCCGTCCGGGCGACGATGACGAGACCTACGACCTGCCGCCGCTCTCGATGCTCTCGTCCAACCCCCAGAGCGCCTCGAGTGCCAGCTCAAAGGCCGAGATCGACCAGACGATGGCGCGCCTGCAGGGTACGCTGCGCGAGTTTGGGCTTACGAGCCGCGTGGTCGACTACGTCTCGGGCCCGCTGGTCACCACCTTCCGCGTGGAGATGGGCGAGGGAGAGCGCGTCAACAAGATCCGCAACCTCGAGGACGACATCGCCCTTACGCTTGCCGCCGAAAAGGTGCGTATCTTCGCGCCCATCGCGGGCACCTCGTACGTGGGCATCGAGATTCCTAACAAGACCAGGCAGAACGTGCATCTGGGCGATGTGCTGCCCTATGCGAAGGGCGGACCGCTCGAGGTTGCCATCGGCCGCGACTCGGCAGGCAAGCCCGTCATCGCCGACATCGCAAAGATGCCGCACATGCTGGTGGCAGGCACCACGGGTTCGGGCAAGTCGGTCATGATCAACTCCATGATCATGAGCCTGCTCATGCGCGCCACCCCCAAGCAGGTGCGCCTGATCATGGTCGACCCAAAGCGCGTCGAGTTCAAGGGCTACAACGGCATCCCGCACCTCTATGTGCCCGTGGTCACCGAGCCTCGTCAGGCGGCCAGCGCGCTGCAGTGGGCTGTCTCCGAGATGGAGCGTCGCCTGAAGGTGTTCGAGCGCGCGGGCGCCCGCAATATCACGGTATACAACGAGATGTGCACCACCGGCAAGCTCTCCGAGATGGACAATCCGCCCGAGCCGATGCCTTACCTTGTCATCGTGATCGACGAGCTCTCCGACCTTATGATGGTTGCGGGCAAGGATGTCGAGGCGTCAATCGTGCGCATCGCACAGCTGGCTCGTGCGGCGGGCATCCACCTTGTCATCGCAACGCAGCGCCCCTCGGCAAACGTGGTAACGGGCCTCATCAAGTCCAACATCGACAGTCGCGTGGCGCTGAAGGTCTCATCGGGCATCGATAGCCGCGTCATTCTGGACGAGACCGGCGCCGACCGCCTTCTGGGCAACGGCGACATGCTCTTCAAGGACCGCGGCTTGGCTCCCAAGCGCGTGCTGGGTTGCTACACCTCTGACCCCGAGATCGAGTCGGTTGTCGACTTCATCCGCGATCAGGGCGAGCCAGACTACCACGAGGAGATCCTCTCTGCCGTGGTTCCCGGCCAGCCCGGTGGCGGGGGAGCGGCTACGGTGGACGATGCCGATGACCCCCTCATCTGGGAGGCGGCGCAAATAGTCGTGGAATCTCAACTAGGTTCGACATCCGGGCTACAGCGCAGGCTCAAGGTTGGGTACGCTAGGGCTGGTAGGATAATGGACATGCTAGAGGCGAAGGGCGTAGTGGGCCCTGGCCAAGGTTCAAAGCCACGCGAGGTCCTGCTCGACGAAGAGGGTCTTGAGGATCTCCGCGTGCAAGAAGAGAAGTATCGGGAGGTGTAAGCCACGTGGATAGGCCACTTTTCAGCGAAATGCTCGTTGATAGGCGCAGGCAGCTCGGCCTGTCCATCAAGCAGGCCTCCAATGTGCTGCGTCTCAAGGAAGAGGTGCTCGTAGCCTTCGAGGAAGGCGACTTCGACGCCATCCCCAAGAGCGGCTACGCACAGGGCATGCTCTCGTCGTATGCACGCTACCTCGGCCTCAATGCAAAGACGGTCGTCAATCAGTTCTCGACCGACCTTTTCGAGCACGAGCGTGGTGCGGGGTCTCATGAGGCGCGCAGGAGGAGCCGCCGCAATCGCGATGCGGACGACGGCCCGCTCTATGAGGTACCCCAGGCAGCCGCTGTGGGCCAGACGGGCCGGCGTACCTACGTCGAGTCGCATGGCTTTTTGCCCACGTCGGGCGGATTTGCCGGTGACATGGGTGACTTTGCCACCACTTCAAGCCCGCGTCCGCGCTATAGCGGCTCGTCTCGTTCGGAATCTTCCGACGAGTCGTACCCGCAGGGACGCCCCTACACCTCGCGCGTGCCGATGACCACTTCGGTGAGCCCCCTGGGGCAGGCGCAGCGCCAGCGCCCGGTCACACGCACCTCGTACGGTGCGCAAGATGCCTACGGGCGCGCGTCGCGCTATGGCGCGGGAGCCTCATATGGCGCACAGCCGCCACGAGACGAGGTCACCACACGCCGCGTGATGCCGTCGCAATACCGCGATGACATGCGTCTTGACAACGATGGCGGCACCTACCAGGCGGCCTCAACGTCAGCCGGCCGCAGGTCTTCGCGCAACATCGCCAACACGCAGCGCCCGAACGTGCGCCGCCGCAACGGTGCCAGCAGCCGGGGCCGCGGAAGGGCACAGGAGCCCCAATACGGCGGAATCGCCGGCATGCTGCAGACATTCTTCGAGGACCGCACGCGTGTCATCTTCCTGGTGGCCATCGTCGTCTGCATCGTGCTCACGCTGATCATCACCCTCTCCGTGCGCTCGTGCGTCAACCAGGGCCAGACCAACGATAGGTCGGTCACGGTAACCGAGCAGAAGGAAGAGGAGCAGACCAGCGAGGAGAGCGCAGTCTCCGAGGAAGAGGAGCGCCGTGCCCGCGAGGAGGCTGCTGCCGCAAAGGCCGCCGAGACCGAGTCCTCTGCCGCAGAGCGCACCATTGAGGTGACGGTGGCCGAAGGCGAGGTCACCTGGCTCGAGATTGCCTATGACGGCAACAGCGACGTTGCCGAGACCGTCACCGGCCCCTGGAACAGGACCTATACCGTCCGCCAGTCCATCTCGATCAACGTGAACGACACCTCTGCCGTCACGGTGACCGAGGCGGGCAAGAAGCTCGAGTTCGACTCCAAGGCATCGGGCATCGGAACCATCACCATCCAGGTTTCTAAGAAGGGTGAGACCACCGATGCGGCAGCCGAGGGCACCGAGGGCAAGGATGGCCAGACGGATGGCACCACGACGCAGGGCGAGGGCCAAGGTGAGACGTCTGAGTCCCAAACCGGCACGGGCAACCTCGGAGAAGAGATCGTCGAGGGCTACGAGCTCGCCGAGGATGGCTACTACTACGGCCCCGAGGGCTACTATGACGCAGACGGGACCTTCTACCCGTACTAATACGTAATCATGGCGCGGCACTATGGCGCCAGAGAGGAGCGGCCACATGGCCAAGGAATCGAGCTTCGACGTCGTTTCGACCGTCGACATCCAGGAGGTCGACAACGCCTTCCAGCAGACGGCGCGAGAGCTGACGCAGCGCTATGACCTGCGCCAGTCGGGGGCTTCTATTGACTTTTCCAAGAAGGATCAGTCCTTTACGGTGTCGGCGCCCTCTGAGTTTGTGGCCGGCCAGGTAATCGACGTGCTCGGCAGCAAGCTCGTGCGTCGCCAGATCGACCTCTCGGCCATTCGCTGGGACAAGCCGCAGGCAGCCGCTGGTTCGTCGGTTCGCCAGGTGGGCCGTGTGGTCCAGGGCATCGACCAGGATACGGCCAAGAAGATCGCGAAGGACATCCGCGACCTCAAGCTCAAGTGCAAGGCTACGGTAGAGGGTGACAAGCTGCGCGTGTCCTCGGCATCGAAGGACGTGTTGCAGCAGGTAATTGCGATGCTAAGGGAGGCAGACTATGGCCAACCCCTCCAGTTCGTCAACTACCGCTAAGGGTACCTTTCTCGTCGTAACGCTGGGATGTGCCAAGAACGAGGTCGACAGCGACCGCATGCGCGCGCTGCTCGTGCATGATGGCTTCAGCGAGGTCGATCTGGTCGACGACGCCGACGTCATACTGATCAACACCTGCTCGTTTCTGGCTTCGGCCACGTCCGAGTCGATCGAGACGACCCTTGAGCTTGCCGAGGAGGTTGCGCGCGGCGTGCGCACCCGTCCCATCATCATGTGCGGTTGCGTTCCCTCCCGCTACGGAAGCGAGCTTGCTGGCGAGCTTCCCGAGGTGAGCGCATTCGTGCGTGCCGACGAGGAGGACGGCATCGTCGATGTCGTGCGACAGGTTCTCGGCCTTGGCAGCGAGCCCATTGCCTTGGGTGACGGGCGCGTGCTCAGGACGGTCGAGGGCACCAGTGCCTACGTCAAGATATCCGACGGCTGCGACCGCTTCTGCTCGTTCTGTGCGATTCCCTACATTCGCGGGCGCTACTACTCGCGTCCCGCCAGCGAGATCTGCGACGAGGTCCATAGCCTCATGGAGGGCGGCGTACGCGAGATCGTGTTGATTGGGCAGGACACCGGCATCTGGGGATGCGACCTGGGCGAGGGCAACACGCTCGCCAAGCTGCTGCGCCTTGTTGCCGCGGAGGTGCGTCCCTACGGCGGGTGGGTGCGCGTGCTCTACCTGCAGCCCGAGGGCATGACCGACGAGCTGATCGAGACCATTCGCGACGTCGACGAGGTGCTTCCCTACATCGACATTCCCATCCAGCACTGCTCGGCGCGCATCCTGGACCGCATGGGACGCTCGGGTTCGGCTGACGAGCTGCGTGCGCTCTTTGCACGCCTGCGTCGGGAGATTCCCGGCATGGTTCTGCGTACGACCGGCATGGCTGGCTTTCCCGGCGAGACCGACGAGGAGGCCGACGAGCTGGCAGCGTTTCTGGCCGAGCAGGAGTTTGACTACACGTCGGTATTTGCCTATTCGGCTGAGGAGGGAACTGCCGCAGCCGAGCTGGACGGGCAGATTGACGAGGATGTCAAGCTGGAGCGTACGCAGCGCCTGATGGACATCGCCGAGACCATGGGCTTTGCCGCTACGGCTCGCCACGTGGGAGAGCGTGTCAAGGTGATTATCGATGGCGTGGAAGAGGGCGAGGCCGGTCCCGAGCTCATTGGCCACGCCTGGTTCCAGGCACCCGACAGTGATGGCGCCATTCACATCGAGGAGGGCGAGGCCTCCGTTGGTGACATCGTCACCTGCGACCTCGTCGACTCGTTCTGCTATGAGCTTATTGGCGAAATGGTTGTGTGAGAGGAGTAGACCGTGCAATCGAGAAGGCAAGGGCGCACCGATACCATTTGGACGCCCGCGAACGTGGTCACCCTGGTGCGTATCGTGTTGATGCCCGTATGGTTACTCATCGCCGAGGCGGCACGCATCGACGGAGCGCTTGGTGATGGCTCGGCTGTTGCCTGGACGTCATTCCTCCTGTTTGCTGCCATTGCCCTTACCGACAAGCTCGATGGGTACCTGGCGCGCAGCAGGGGAGAGGTGACGAACTTCGGCAAGTTCCTCGATCCCATCGCCGACAAGCTCTGCGTGACCTGTGCCATGCTCTACCTGCTGGAGCTCGAGCTGGTCCCCAGCTGGGCGGTCCTGGTCATCCTCGCGCGCGAGTTCATCGTGTCGGGGCTGCGCATGGTCGTGGCAAGCGAGGGCACGGTCATTGCCGCGAGCAACCTGGGCAAGTGGAAGACGGCCGTGACCATGCTTGCCATCGGCGGCTTCCTGCTATCCGTCACCATTCCCGCCGGCAAGCTTGCCACGATGCTCGAGCTGCTCTCGCATGCCCTTATGACGGCTGCCGTCGTGCTTACGGCGTGGTCGGGCATCGACTATCTGGTGAAGTCGTGGCCCGCCGTCGCACACTCGAAGTAGGCGAGCTGGCGTGACAGAAGAGGTACGTGCGCAGGCCGCGCAGGTCGTGCGGGCAGCCTGCGATGCAGGGCTCACCGTCGGATGCGCCGAATCGTGCACGGGCGGCCTGGTGAGCGGGGCCCTTACGGCAATCCCTGGGTCGTCGGCAGCGGTGCTTGGCGGCGTCGTGAGCTATGCCATAGAGGTTAAGAAGGCCGTGCTGGGCGTCTCGGGCGCCATCATCGACGATCCAGAGCTTGGTGTGGTGAGCGATGCCTGCGCCATCCAGATGTGCGAGGGGGCTCGCCGCGTGCTCGGGTGCGACATTGCGGTGTCGGTGACAGGCATTGCAGGGCCTGGCGGAGCAGAGCCGGGAAAGCCCGTGGGCACGGTTTGGTTTGGCATATCATCCACACGCGGCGCGCAGGCGCACCATCGCTTGTTCCCTGGCAACAGGGACGAGGTCAGAGAGCAGGCTGTACTGTTCGCTCTTTCCCTTCTGGGTGAAGAAATAGCGGAGCTTTCGCGCGTGCGCTAGGCGCTGCGACCTGCGTGCGACAGGTGGGATGAACCTGTTTGCCCAGATGGCGGGTGCAAAGGCGCCCGTATGGTGCATGCCGTGCAACCTAGCTGCGACCGGAAGCGTAGTCTCGTGCAACATGTGCCTGATAGCCTCAATATTAGCGTTTGACACACGAACGGTTGTTCGCTATTGTAAGGACAGTCAATTCGTCTGGGGGTATCATGGCTAGAAGCAAAAACGTATCGCGCGAGATCCACGAGAAGACCTATGGGGAAGAGCGCGACAAGGTTATCGACAACACCACCAAAGAGATTCTCAAGAAGTTCGGCAATGGCGCCATCATGCGCTTTGGCGACTCAGGCCCCGAGCTAGAGATCGAGGCCATTCCCACCGGCTCTATCGCCCTTGATGCCGCCCTAGGCATTGGTGGTGTACCGCGCGGCCGCATCATCGAGATCTATGGACCCGAATCTTCGGGCAAGACGACGCTTTCGCTCGAGATCCTCGCCGAGGCGCAGGCCATGGGCGGCGTGGTTGCCTTCATCGACGCCGAGCACGCACTCGACCCCGGCTATGCCGCACGCATTGGTGTCGACATCGACGAGGTGCTCATCTCGCAGCCTGACACCGGCGAGCAGGCGCTCGAGATCTGCGACATGCTGGTGCGCTCCGGCGCCATCGATGTCGTAGTAATCGACTCCGTGGCGGCACTGGTGCCTCGCGCCGAGATCGAGGGCGAGATTGGCGACAGCTCCGTTGGCCTTCAGGCACGCCTGATGAGCCAGGCCCTGCGCAAGCTTGCAGGCTCGCTGGCCAAGTCGCGCACCACCTGCATCTTCATCAACCAGCTGCGCGAGAAGATCGGCATCATGTTCGGCAACCCCGAGACCACCCCTGGCGGCCGTGCCCTCAAGTTCTTCTCTTCGGTACGCATGGAAATCCGTCGCACCGACACCATCAAGAAGGATGGCGACATCATCGGCAACCGTGTGCGCGTGAAGGTCGTCAAGAACAAGGTTGCTCCTCCGTTCCGCCAGGCCGAGTTCGACATCATGTATGGCACCGGCATCTCCAAGGAGGGCTCGCTGCTCGACCTTGCCGTCGATTACGACATCGTCAAGAAGTCTGGCTCTTGGTACACCTATGGTGAAGAGCGCCTGGGGCAGGGCCGCGAGGCTGCAAAGGAGACTCTTGCCACCACGCCTGACCTCTACGACGAAATCAACCACTTGGTCCGTGTGGCCTGCGGGCTCGAGTTTGGTGACGAGCCGGTTGGCGAGCCCCTGCTCGATGGTGACGCCGGCGCTTTTGACGCCGCGGCCCCGATGGGCCTCGAGTAGTGGCCTCTACGAGCGTTTCAAGGCAGGGCGCGCTTGCGTGGGAGGTCATACTTCCCGGCAAGCGCGCCGCGCAGTCTTGGGGCGCAAAGCAAAGAGGGACAATCGTCATAGGTGCGGACGAGGCCGAACAGGAACGCATCAGCGTGCCCAAGCAGGTGGCAACCATCCTCAACGCAAAGAAGAAGGCCGATGAGGTGCATCCCGCCTCTCGTGCGGAGCTGCTCTATGTGGTGGGCGAGCTCTCCCGGAGTTGTGCTCGTGCGCGCATCGAGCGTCTCATCAACACCCGTGAGTACTCATCCAAAGAGGTTGCCGACAAGCTCGCGCAGGATGGCTACAGCAAGCGCGTGGCAGAAGAATGCATCAACAGGGCCTGCGAGGCAGGCCTCATAAGCGATGCGCGCTTTGCAGACTCATTCATACGCTCCAAGGTCTATGCAGGATGGGGCATGACGCGCATCGTCAAAGAGCTTGCACGCCGCGGCATCGAGGCCAGCGAGCTTGCAGGGTGGCCCTACGACTATCTTGATCCAGAAGACGAGTACACCCGCGCCATCGAGCTCGCGCAGTCCAAGCATGTGTATGGCAACAACGCCTACCAAAAGCTCGTGCGCTATCTCTGTGGTAGGGGATTCTCGCTTGGCGTCGCCACCCGTGCCGCAAAGCAGGTCTTGTCAGATGACGAGTAGCAATCCCTTGTTGACTTTTGGTGTGGAGTCTTATTTGCCCACGTCGCGGCTTTGACTCATATTTGACAGTTTCAGTTTTCGAACATACGATTGAGTATGCCGTTTGAGTCATTTCTCGTCTGCTGGCTCGCCAGTCGACGTTTTTATATTTGCACGTAGCCAACAGAGCCCTGCTATGGGGCGCAAATGAGACATACCTCGGATGGCGGGTGCCGGTGCTAGTCGTCGGCTTCCAGAACTAACGCATATAGAAGCTCATTCGAGGAGATGGCATGAACAGCAGCGCAATCATTGTAGGCATCTTATGCCTAGCGGTGGGTGCCTTGATTACCTACCTAGCACTATCCAATAAGAACAACGCCCGCGTCCGCGAGGCAGACCAGCATGTTGCAGACGCTGAGGCCAAGGCCGAGCGCATCACCTCCGATGCACAACGCGATGCAGACAACGCCCGCAAGACCGCTCTGGTCGAGGCGCGTGAAGAGATTCTGCAGCTTCGCAAGGAGCAGGAAGCCGAAGAGAAGAAGCGCAAGGGCGAGCTGCAGGTCATGGAGAACCGCATCCTGCAGCGCGAGGAGTCGCTCGACCGTCGCAACGACTCGCTCGACCGCAAGGAGCACCAGCTTTCGAGCCTGCAGGGCCAGCTCGACCGTCGCAAGAACGAGGTTGACGCCCTGTATGGCAAGCAGATGTCCGAGCTTGAGCGCATCTCTGCCCTCACGAAGGAAGATGCCCATCGCGAGCTGCTCGATCGCGTTCGTGCCGATGTCGTGCGCGACGAGGCGCAGATTCTGCGTGACTCCGAGCAGCGCGTTCGTGCGCAGGCCGACAAGACCGCCCGCGAGATCGTATCCACCGCCATCCAGCGTTGCGCAGCCGACCAGGCCGGCGAGATCACCGTCACCAGCGTGCACATCCCCTCAGACGACCTCAAGGGCCGCATCATCGGCCGCGAGGGACGCAACATTCGCACCTTCGAGCAGGTGAGTGGCGTGTCGCTCGTCATCGACGACACCCCCGAGACCGTCGTGCTCTCGAGCTTCGACCCGGTCCGCCGCGAAACCGCCCGTGTGGCCCTCGAGAACCTCATTGCCGACGGCCGCATCCATCCCGCCCGCATCGAGGAGATGTACAAGAAGGCGGAACGCCTGGTCAACGAGCGTGTCCAGGAGGCTGGCGAGCAGGCGGCATACGACGCCGGCATTCACGACCTCCATCCCGAGCTGATCAAGATCCTGGGCGCCCTGCGCTATCGCACGAGCTTCGGCCAGAACGTCCTGCAGCACTCCGTGCAGGTCTCGGCGCTGTGCGGCATCATGGCCTCCGAGCTCGGCCTTGACGCCACCCCTGCCAAGCGCGCAGGCCTTCTGCACGACCTTGGCAAAGCCATCGATCACGAGGTCGAGGGTCCCCATGCTATCCTGGGCGCCGACCTCTGCCGTCGCTACGGCGAGCGTCCCGAGATCGTCCATGCGGTTGAGGCCCACCATGCCGACGTCGAGCCCGACACCGTGCTGGACGTGCTGGTCCAGGCAGCAGACGCCATTTCGGCCGCACGCCCTGGCGCACGCCGCGAGTCCGCCGAGAACTACATCAACCGCCTCGAGAAGCTCGAGGAGATCTCCAACGCACACGAGGGCGTCGAGCGCACCTACGCAATGCAGGCCGGCCGCGAGCTTCACGTCATGGTCGAGCCCGAGAAGATCTCCGACGCCCAGGCCGTCGTCCTTGCGCATGACATTGCCAAGCAGATCGAGGACGAGATGGAGTACCCCGGCCAGGTGCGCGTGGTGGTCATCCGTGAGTCCCGCGCCGTCGACATCGCGAAGTAAGCGTTGCCGTCGTCCGCCAACACAACTGAAGACCTGACCTCCTTCGTGGCAAAGATGGGAGGGGAGAGAGCCCTGCGCGTTGAGAAGAATCTCGGGCAGGGCTTTGTCCGTTTGCGCGTGGCCGAGGCGGAGCGCCGCCAGGCCGCCCATGACATCCGTTGCACCGAAGACATTGTCATCGAGATGCTGCGCAATGCGCGCGACGCAGGTGCCCATCACATCTTTGTGGCCACCTCCCGTGAGGGCGATCAGCGCATCATCACCATGCTCGATGACGGCTCGGGCATACCGCCCGAGCTCTGGGAGCAGGTGTTCGAGGCGCGCGTGACCTCAAAGCTCGAGAGCGTCCACATGGATCGCTGGGGCGTCCACGGGCGTGGCATGGCACTGTATTCGGTTCGCGAGAACACCCTGGAGTCACGCGTCGTGGAGAGCGTCGTAGACGGCGGCACAGCAATCCGCGTGGTCAGCTCCTGCAGCAAGCTCAAGGAGATATCCGACCAGTCTACGTGGCCCACGGTGGCGCGGGATGAGGACCGCAGGCTTGTCATCGAGCGCGGGCCGCACAACATCATCCGCACCTGCTGCGAGTTTGCACTCGAGGAGCGGGGAACGTGCGAGGTGTTCGTGGGCTCGGCGGCTGATGTGGTGGCGACTATACGCACGCGCATCAGGCCAAGCGTATCGGGAGCCGAGGTGCTCTTCCTCGACGATCTGAGCTCGCTTCCGGTGCTTGAGCGCTTCAGACTGGCATCTGACGCCAAGGAGCTTCGCGAGGTCGCCTCAGGGTGCGGGCTCGAGATCTCCGAGCGCACGGCACACCGCATCATAGCTGGGCAGATAAGGCCCATGCGCAACGTGGTCTCGCGGCTCACGCACACGGCCTCGCCCAAGCAGAAGCGCGAGGTCGACCTAGCCGCCGACCGCAGGGGCCTGCGCGTCTCGCGGGAAGATGCTGACGCATTTCTGCGTCTGATGGAGCGCGATTTTGCCTTTCTTGCAGATCGGTATTATCTCAACCTGTCGGGGCGGCCGCGCATGCGCGTCTCGGGCAACCGTCTCTCTGTATTTTTTGAATATGAGGGGGAAGACTAGCACGCATTATCTCTTCACATATTTTGAAAATACTGTAACCTTATGCAATCAGTCGTACATTTCAACCAACACTTCCATGCAGCATAACTGCGCCAGGAGACACACATGGATTACCTGAAGGTATCAAGCAAGTCCTCGCCCGCCTCTGTTGCGGGGGCAATTGCCGGTATGGTCAAGGACGGCGTCCCCGTAAACATTCAGTCGGTAGGCGCTGGGGCAGTTAATCAGGCGATAAAGGCCGTGGCCATTGCCAGGGGATTCCTCATCCCCACCGGTGTCGACATTTCATGCGCACCCACTTTTGCTGACATCAACATCAATGGCGAGAGCCGCACAGCCATTCGCATTGCTGTGTATGTCCATCGGCTTGTGCCTCAATCCGCACGCGAAGGAGAAGCCGAGAGCGCTCAGGAGCTGATGTACTAGCATGCCCCGCAATGCACGTCTGGCCGGCCGCACGTATTGCCTCAAGACGTTCGGCTGCCAAATGAATCTCCATGACTCTGAGCGCGTCGCAGGATTGCTTGACGACTGCGGGTGCAACGAGGTCGAAACCATCGATGAGGCAGACATCGTTGTCTTCATGACCTGCTGCGTGCGCGAGAACGCCGACACGCGGCTCTACGGGCAGGCATCTGCCGTGGTCAGCGCTGCCCCCGCGCCTCACGGCAAGAGGATCCTTGCCATTGGTGGCTGCATCGCGCAGCGCGACGGAGCCTCCATTCGCAAGAACATCCCCTCGGTCGACGTGGTGTTTGGCACCAGCGCCTTGGCTTCGCTTCCGCAGCTGCTCGTGCAGGCGCTTGATGGCGCTGCGGGGATTGCCGTCGATACCGCAGAAGAGGGACGTGGCTTCTCAACGGAGCTACCCAGCCACCGTGAGCAGGCATTCCATGCATGGGTGCCCATCATGACGGGCTGCAACAACTTCTGCACGTACTGCATCGTTCCCTATGTCCGTGGCCGCGAGAAGAGCCGCTTGTTCGACCGCATCGTCAGCGAGTGCGCCTCGCTGGTAGGCGAGGGCGTGCGCGAGATCTGCCTGCTGGGGCAAAACGTCAACTCATACGGCCGCGACCTCTATGGCGAGCCGAGGTTCCCCGAGCTCATTCGCGCAGTGGGCAAGACCGGCATCGAGCGGCTGCGCTTCACCTCGTCCAACCCCAAGGACCTCTCCGACGAGGTCATCGCCGCCATGGCCGAGACGCCTGCCGTCATGCCGCATCTGCACCTGGCCGTGCAGAGTGGCTCCACCCGCATCCTGCGCGCCATGAACAGGAGCTACACGCGCGAGGAGTATCTCGCGCTTGTGGGCCGCCTCAAGGCCGCCATGCCCGAGCTTGCCCTGTCCACCGACATCATCGTGGGCTTCCCCGGTGAGACCGAGGAGGACTTTGAGGATACGCTCAGCCTCGTGCGCGAAGCGGCGTTCTCGTCGGCCTACACCTTCATCTACTCGAAGCGCCCCGGCACGCCGGCCGCAGAGATCGTGGATGACACGCCGCACGAGGTCATTCAGGAGCGCTTCGAGCGACTGGCCGCCCTTGTGGCCCAGCAGGCACATGACGCCAACCAGAAGGACCTTCACACGATTGCAGAGGTCCTTGTGGAAGGCGCCTCCAAGCGCGACGAGGCCATCATGGTCGGGCACAGCGCCAAGAACCAGACCGTGCACTTTGCCGTGCCTGCGGGCTGGGAGGCAGAGGCGCTCAATGGCAAGATGGTGGACGTGCGCGTCGAGGAGGCCCGTACGTGGTATCTGCGCGGAGTGTGCGAGGGCGAGCCTCGATGAGCCTGCCAGGGCCCCTGGTGGCCATCGTGGGCCCCACGGCCTCGGGCAAGAGCGCGCTTGCGGAAGCCATCGCCTGCGAGCTTAGGACTTCTGTGGTCTCCGTCGATGCCATGCAGGTGTATCGCGGGATGGACATTGGTACGGCAAAGGTGCCCGCCAAAGACCGCCGCTGTCCGCTTTTGATGGTTGACGTGGCCGACGTTGGTGACGACTACTCCGTCAAGCTCTACCAGCACGATGCGCGCCAGGTTGTGGACGAGCTGCTCGCCCAAAGCAAGACGCCCATCCTCTGTGGCGGTACCGGACTCTACCTCAATGCCATCGTGGACGACATGCAGTTCCCCGCAGGCGATGCGAGCAGTGCAACGCGCAAGGCCTATGAGGAGTTTCTGGCCCGCGAGGGCGAAGAGGCGCTCTACCGGCTGCTTGAGGAGCGCGACCCCAAGAGCGCGGAGCTGATCCATCCTCATAACACGAGACGCGTCGTGCGTGCCCTCGAGATGCTTGATGAGGGCTCGTCGTACGCCACGCACCATGAGGGGCTGGGTCGCCTGGAGCCGCGCTATGACGTGCGCATCTGGGGCATCGACGTCGAGCGCGCCACACTCTACGACAGGATCAACCGCCGTGTTGACGATATGTTCGCGCAAGGGCTCGTCGATGAGGTGGCCGAGCTTCGCAGCAAGGGCCTTGGGCAGTCTCGCACGGCGTCGCAGGCTATAGGCTACAAGGAGGTCCTCGACGCACTGGAGGGCAGGATGAGCATGGACGAGGCACGTGATGTGATAAAGATGCGCACGCGCCGCTATGCAAAGCGCCAGCTCTCCTGGTTCCGTCACGACAAGCGGGTGCGTTGGATTGACGTCACAGACATGGACGCGTGCGCCGCACATATCGTTCTCGACCTGCTTGCGCCAAATCCGTTAGGCGGTGATTGTTGATGGGACGCTTCAAGCCGCACAGCACGGCCCCCGTCAAGGAGCGAGCCATCCTGGTTGGCGTCGACCAAGGCAAGGGAGCATGGAGCATCGAGGAGTCGCTCGACGAGCTGAGGCGCCTTGCCGAAACCGATGGCGCCGAAGTGGTGTATGTGGCCACCCAGCGGCTCGACCACCCCGTTCCGAAGACCTACATCGGCAGCGGAAAGGTCGAGGAGATTGCCACGCTAGTCAGAAACCTCGACGCTGACGTCGTCATCTTCGACGACGAGCTATCCCCCTCCCAGCAGTCAAACCTCGAGCGCGCCTTCAAGGAGCCAACCAAGGTCATCGACCGCACGGCGTTGATCCTCGACATATTTGGCGTGCACGCCCACACGCGCGAGGGACGCCTCCAGGTGCAGCTCGCACAGCTTCAGTACGTGCTACCGCGCCTGAGGGGCATGTGGAGCCATCTGGTGGGCGAGCAGACGCGCGGTGGCATTGGCAGCCGCTTTGGTCAGGGTGAGAGCCAGCTGGAGGTCGACAGGCGCCTCATCAGAAACCGGATTGCGACGCTCAGGGAAGAGCTGCGCCGCCTGGAGCAACGGCGCAACGTGCAGAGCAAGGCTCGCTGGGAGTCGGGCATCTATCGCGTCGCCCTGGTGGGCTATACGAACGCCGGCAAGTCGACGCTGCTCAATCGCCTGACGGACTCCGATGTGTACGTGCGCGACGAGCTGTTCGCAACACTTGACCCCACCACGCGCGCCCTCGACCTCGAAGAGGGAAGGAAGATCACCCTCACCGATACGGTCGGCTTCATCCAAAAGCTGCCCACGACGCTCGTGGAGTCGTTCAAGTCGACGCTGGCCGAGGCGCTTGCTGCCGACCTGATTCTCAAGGTTGTGGATGCCTCCGACCCACACGCAAAGAAGGAGCTCGCCGCCGTTGACGACGTGCTGCGCGAGATTGGTGCGGCGGATATTCGCTCGGTTGTCGTGTTCAACAAGTGCGACATGCTCGATGAGGATCAGCGCAGGGCGCTATCGCTGGAACATCCCGAAGCCGTGCAGATCTCTGCGCTCGAGGGCCTAGGGGTAAGCGGCCTGCTCTATCGCATCGCACAGGAGGCTTCGGAGGGTGACAGCACGATCACCGTGCTCGTGCCCTACGAGAAGGGCATGCTCATCAAGATGGTGCACGAGCGTTGCCAGATCGTGCGCGAGGAATACGTTCAGGAGGGCCTGAAAGCCACGGTACGGGCCTCAAAGCGCATGAGTGACTTCCTGGCACCATATGCCTATAACGACTGATTTAAGGGCTTCTCAGAGCGGCCGTATGAGCTGCAGGACAGCAAGCAGGAGCGGCTGGTGCACAACGTAGATGGGCAGCGCCAGCTTGCCTATGGCCTCGAGTGGCTTGCAGGTGACGCGCGCCATCCATGACGGGTAACCATGCGCGCGCCAGTAATGTGCGACGGACGTGCCAACGAGGAACATGAAGGTGTAGGGGATGAGCGGGTAGTAGTCACCCGAGGCAAAGTTGGGCCCGGGCAAGCCCAGCCAAGACAGATACGGCGTGGCGTACCACGATGCGGGAAGGGCGCACCTTAGGCTGCCGATCCCAACATAGCCATGCGGCACGCCCTGCAAAAACAGGAAGCAGGCAAAGAGCACGCAGGCCGCGACTATGCCCGCGGGCGAACATCCCAGCCGCTGAAGCAGGTACTCGACGAGCGTGCTGCCGCCCATACAGAAGATGATGCCGAAGCTGATGGGCGTGTCGACGACAGCGATCGTGGTTACGAGGTATACGGCAAGCGCCACGCCCAGATAGCGCAAGGCCCGCTTGAGGCCATTGCGGGAGAAGGTGCACATGCACCCGGCTATGAACAAGAACGTCCAAGATATCGAGCAGCGCCAGATGTCTTGGAAGGGTGGCTGGAAGAACGCAAGGTTGTAGCCATAGAGATACCTGAGGTCGTAGCAGAGGTGAAAGAGGACCATCGAGATGACCGAGAATCCTCGCACGACATCAAAAATGGCCATCCGCCCCGAGGCGGATGGCTCGGACTTGCTTGCTGTGGGCGTTGTGGATGTCTGCATGGGCTACGAGATGGATCTGATGAGGGCCGTGACCCTACCAAGGATGACGGGGTCTTTCACGTAGATGGGCTCCATCGTGTCGTTCTCGGGCTGGAGGCGCACCATGTCCTTCTCGCGATAGAAGGTCTTGACCGTTGCGGAGTCGTCTATGAGGGCAACGACAATCTCGCCATCGTGGGCATCGTGCTGCTCCTTGACCACGATGTAGTCTCCGTCGAAGATGCCGGCGTTGATCATGGACTCACCGCGCACGCGCAAGATGAACGAGCTGGAGTCGCCCACGATGCTGGTGGGCAGCGTGAGCGTCTCTTCAACGTTCTGCTCGGCAAGGATGGGCGTGCCTGCGGCGACGCGGCCCACCAGGGGCAGGTGCATCTCGTTGCTCGAAGGATCTTGGACCGGGGAGGCCAGGCCCTGTGTGGTGGCGGGGGAGTCCGACACCACCTCGATGGTGCGGGGCTTCTTGGAGTCGCGCTTGATGAGCCCGCGCTCCTGAAGCACCTTGAGGTGCATGTGCACCGTTGAGGGGGATGCAAGCCCTACCGCAGCGCCAATCTCCCTGACCGAAGGCGGGTAGCCACGCTCCTTCGTGTAAGAGCAGATGTACTCATAGATAGCCATTTGGCGCTTGCTGAGCTTGTCGCGTGCCATGTTGTCCTCCTCGCAACGCCCGGGAGCCGCAAATACAAACAAATGTTCCGATTTGGGTTGACCGAACAACTGTTTGAGCATAGTATAGTACGCACGTTCTGCTTTTGCAACCCAATTAGTGTCGTGGGTGTCCTCTATAACCTAACTGTCGCACACGAGAGGAGCATCACATGAATAGCAACACCACCGCAGCCCCCGCCTTCGAAGGTACGCTCGCCCTTGCATCGTCACGTCCTCGTTTCCGCGTCATCGAAGGTGGCCTTAGCAAGCAGGCGCAGAAGGCGCCGGTACATGTGCCTGCCAAGGTTGCGGTGGCTCGTCCGCGCTCCGCAAGGCGTGTGGCGCCTGCGCAGGCAACGGCTCAGGTTAGGCGCACGAGCACTCAGGCACAGTCCTCCAGCTCCTTCCTGGTTGTATGCGCGGTAACGCTCATGGTTGCGATCGCCCTGCTGTGGTTTGTTCCTAACGCCCTGGCAAAGAGCCGTGTGAGCCATGCTCTCGAGGGCGTTACGTACGAGACGGTCACCGTTCATACGGGCGACACGCTTTGGGGCATTGCGGAAGAGCATGCTGTTGAGGGGTGCACCACAGCCGAAGTCGTGCAGCATATCAAGTCTGCCAACGAGCTTGAGGATGCATGCCTGGCACCGGGCATGCGTATAAGCGTTCCCTGCACCCTTGGGTAGCAGTACCGTTACGTTGAGTTTCCCTAGATTCCCTCACAATATCAACGCGGCAGGTCACAGATCTTTCGCTTGAGGCTATACTTTCGCTATTGCTTCGAGGTAATAGCTCGATAACGGTGATAGGCACAAGGCATTTTCGTTATCGAGGTGAGGGAGGAAGATGCGCTGCCCTAAATGTGGTTGTGACGAGTCGAAAGTCGTAGATTCTCGTCCTTCAGAAAACAACGACGCCATTAGGCGTCGTCGCGAGTGCATCCAGTGCGGATGCCGATTCACTACGTATGAGCGCCGTGAGGATATGCCCCTCATGGTGGTCAAACGTGACGGTCGCAAGGAGACCTTCGAGCGTTCGAAGCTCATGCGCGGGCTGCTTACGGCCACCGTCAAGCGCAACGTCCATATTGACGTGCTCGAAAGCCTTATCAGCAGCATCGAGTCCGAGCTTCGCGATCGCGGCATCGCCGAGATCTCTTCTCAGGATCTGGGCATGATGGTGCTCCAGCGCCTCGTTGACATCGACAAGGTGGCGTACGTGCGCTTCGCGTCGGTGTACCGGGACTTCAAGGATGTCGATGAGTTCAGCGAAGAGTTGCGGAGTCTTGTGTAATGAGCGAGCACACGTCCAACAGCGCCACAATCTCCGTACCCATCAAGCGCATCGACCCGACGGTCGAGCTGCCCAGCTATGCCTACGCGGGCGACGCAGGGCTTGACCTGCGTTCCAGCGAGGATGTCACCCTCGAGCCCTTCGAGCGGCGCCTTATTAGCACGGGGCTTGCCGTGGCCATACCCGAGGGGTATGCGGGCTTTGTACAGCCCCGCAGCGGCCTTGCCCTCAAGCAGGGGCTCTCTATGGCCAACACGCCAGGTCTCATAGACGCGCACTATCGTGGCGAGCTCAAGATCTGTGCCATCAATCTCGACCCCAAGCAGCCCATCGTCATCAAGCGGGGAGACCGCATCGCCCAGCTGGTTATCCAGCAGGTGCCCGTGGTCAACCTCGTGGAAGTGGAAGAGCTCGACGAGACCGACCGTGGTGCGGGCGGGTTTGGCTCGAGTGGCGTCTCTCAGTAAAACACCTACATTTACCTGCTGTTTTATTATGGGTCGGCTGTGGTTTGGGCAGTCGGCCCTTTTATGTGGCAGATTCTCCGGCAATGCTTGCGTAAATATGTCTAACACGATAATATTGTGTACAAACTAATAACGAAAGGGGATTGCTATGCTCGACGACAAGGTGTTCGATCTGGTCATCATCGGCGGCGGCCCGGCAGGGCTCTCTGCGGCAATCTATGCGCAGCGCGCGATGCTCGATAGCGTTCTGCTGGAGCAGGAGGCCGTTGGCGGTCAGGTCATCATCACAAGCGACATCGACAACTATCCTGGCGTACCGCAGACTGATGGATTCTCGCTGATTGAGACCATGCAGCGTCAGGCGGAAGGCCTGGGCGCTCGCATCATCCTCTCTAATGCCGAAAAGGTCATTCACGACGAGGAGACTGGCCTGTTTGAGGTTCGCACGCCTGAGGGCACGATCATGACCAAGACGGTCATCGCCTCGGGAGGCGCCACGCCGCGCCGCGCCGGGTTCAAGGGCGAAAAGGAGTTCGTGGGCCATGGCGTGTCGTATTGCGCCACTTGCGATGGAATGTTCTATCGCGGCAAGAAGGTCTATGTCATTGGCGGCGGAAACTCTGCCTGCGAGGAGGCGCTCTTCCTGACGCGCTTTGCCGACCAGGTCGACGTCATCGTCCGTAAGGACCACCTGCGCGCGCAGGCTGTCGTGGGCAAGCAGCTTGAGGAGAACCCCAAGGTAAACATCAGGTACCTGACGAGTGTCGTGGCTGTTGACGGCAACACGATGCTGAAGTCGGTCACGCTTCGCAACAACGAGACGGGCGAGACCTACGTTGAGGAGTATGACGAGGGCGGCTTTGGCGTCTTCGTCTTCGTGGGGCGCGTTCCCGCATCCCAGCTCCTTGAGGGGCTCGTGGAGCTTGACGATGCTGGCTACGTCATTGCCAACGAGCGCATGGCCACCAAGACGCCGGGTCTGTATGTTGCCGGCGACATCCGCCAGAAGCCGCTCCGTCAGATTGTAACGGCTGCGGCAGATGGCGCTGTGGCCGCCACGAGCGTCTCTGCCTATCTCGGGCATCCGGTTGAGGGCTAGGCTTAGCAACAAGAAATTCTCGTTTAGCTTAAGGGACACGTCCTTTTAGCCTCTCAAGGCGAAATAGGGCGTGCCCTTTTGTCATCGCGCAAAAGATTCGTTCTATATTGAGGTATCAGAACCCATTGAGAACCAAAACGGGGCCTTAAATCGGCTCTCAGAGCCTCGTAGGGTTTTACCTGCGGTTTTATAGCTACCGCAACGATAAGCCTGTTAGATACCTCTTATAAAACCGTGATAATATATCTTATGTAAAGTAAGCATCTCTCATCCCAAAGTGATTCACGCTACGCCTTCCCCTCCTGCGCACCGCTTCCAACTCCCGTCGAGAGCCCGCGACACAACCCCGTGAGCAAAAGCTGTGTGTCGGCTTCGAGATCCGAGTCCATGATGATGAGCAATTGGTCGAGCGCCTGCAGCTGCGTGGTGCCGCGCGGTATGACACGCTGGCCCGCTCGGTCGATGGTGACCACGAGCGTGTTCTTCGGCCAAGGCACATCCTTGATCTGGCGACCCTCGGCCAGGCTTCCCACACCTACCACATGCGTGTGCAAGACCTTGCTACCCTCAACCTCAACGTTACTTGAGCCTTCAGGTTCGGGAAGTTTAGCTAGAAGGTCGCTCAGAAGCTTCTCGTAGAACGGCTCAACGTCCATGAGGTTTGCCGTCACATAGGCAACAAGCGCCACGGCCGTTGCGGCCAACAACGTGTCGAGCGTACCGGTGAGCTCGAAACACAGGACCACGGCAGTCACGGGCGCACGCACCGAACCGGCAAACATGCCGGCTACTCCCAGTACGATGAAGTTATTTAGATACGTTAGGGGCACATCTGTTGCACCAACCGCCGCGAGGCCGCATAAGGTGCCCACCAGAGAGCCCATGATGACCAGCGGCAGCAAGGTGCCGCCCGGGGCTCCCGTGCCAAAGCAGATGCCCGTAAAGAGGTATTTGCCCACAAGAAGCGCCCCTACCATGGCAAAGGTCAATCCCCTGCCACTCTCAAGGTACGCAATAATCGCATCGCCACCGCACAGGAGCTGCGGAAACGTGAAGGTTGCAACGCCAGCGCACAGGAAGGCAATGAGCAAGACGCCGTCACCCATGCGCTTCCTGAGCCTTCCAAAGACCTGTTCCTGCAGCGCGAACATCCCAAGGTTGTGTAGGGCGCCCAGGATGCCGCAGATGAGGCCCATGAGGAGCACAAAGCCATAGTCAACGTGAGGCAGGTCTCCTACCAGCGAAAAGTGGAGAACGGGTTCTATGCCAAGCACGTGGGAGCACACGAAGTCGGCCATGGAGGCCGCCGTCATGACAGAGATGACCAGAGGCGCGTTGAACTCCCGGTGAATCTCCTCCAGGGCAAACAAGACGCCGGTAAGCGGCGCGTGGAAGGCTGCCGACATGCCTGCCGCAGCCCCACAGGTGACCAGAACGTGCTCCTCGCCCTGCTTCTTGCCAAACAGGCGGCTGACGCCCTTGCCAGCCATGCCGCCCAGCAGCACCGAGGGGCCCTCGCGGCCCAGGGAAAGGCCTGATAGCGTGCAGAGAACGCCCTCGACGAACTTTATGGCTATCACGCGTGCCCAAGCCATATCAAGGCGACCGGTGACCTCGGCATCAATCTGCGGAATGCCCGATCCGCGCGTGTCCGGCTCATATTGCATAAGACGTGCTATGACGACAGAGAATACCGCCAACGCGAGAAACCACCCGCCAGCGGCAAGGGCGTGGCCACTCATCATGTCGATGAGGCTTCGGAGCGTTCGCTCGGCGGTTGCCAGTGAGAATCGGTAGCCCGTTATGATGAGGCCTACGGCTATGCCCACGAGCGCCCCTTCGCCCACCATATCCACCTGGAAGCGACGTGAGAAATGTCGCTCGATGGACTCCCGATCAGACGCCGCATGTTGGCCTACCACAACAGACTCCCCTATAACAAACGATCCTGCAGCCCCGCTTTAGAATGTGCCGCCGCCGATGCAAGACCACACCGTGGTGGTGCAGACGGTCCTTCCGGGGGTTGGTGCGTGGATCATCGTGCCGTCGCCAAGGTAGATGCCCACATGGCCATAGTCGGTGAAGACAAGATCGCCTGCCGAGAGCTCGCTCATGCTCGACTTCCAGCTTCCGTCACTCTGAAGGGAATCGATCATGTCGTAGGTCGTGCGCCCACGGCCATAGCCATAGCAATAGCAGACCAGGCCAGAGCAATCGAAGGAGTCAGGGCCGTCGGCGCCATACACATAGGGGCTGCCGATGGCAGCATAGGCCGTTCCCAGACCGCCTCCGGAAGAGGCCCTGCTGGTAGAGGACGAGCCGCTTGAAGTATTTCCAGAGGTCTCGCTCTCCCCTTCCTGCGTTTCGCTGGCGACAGCCTCCTCTTGTGTGGCTGCGGGAGCCGCCGGAGCCTCCTGTGGCGTGATGGTTTCCAGCGCCACCGCCACGTTGGCGTTGGCGGCAGCTGCCTGCTGCTCGGCTACCTGCTGCTTTATCTGGGCATCCAAAGACTCGTAGTAAGCTTTAGCCTCATCGAGCTTTACGGTGTAATCATCAACCTGTACCTGAAGGTCATCCACAGCCTTTTGCTCTTCTGCGCGGATTTGCTCAAGTTCGCCCTTCTCGGTCTTAAGCGTCGCCTCAAGATTGCGCACATTGGCTATTGCCTGCGCATCGCTTGAGGAAACCTTGTCCATGTAGTAGATGCGGCTGACGATGTCGTCGAGGCTATCTGCCCCCAAAAGCACCTGCAGAAGCGTGGAGGGGCCCGCCTTATAGGAGCTGCGCATGCGGCCTGCCAGTACGTTTTTGGCCACAATGAGCTGCTCTTGGGTGGCGTCAATGGCAGCCTGCTTCTCGCCGATGTGATACGAGGTCATCTCGAGGTCGGAGGTCTTGGCAGCTAGCTCATCCTGCAAGGCGGCAAGCTCGGAGCCATAGGTCTCTAGACGCTGGGAGGCTTCCTCCAAAGAAGCGGCAGGCACTGCCCATGCAACGGGCATGCAAGTGGAAAACGTGAGCGCCGCTGTGAGTCCAGCAGCTACCGCTCGACTCCTAAGTTTCATAGCAATCATCCCTTCGAAACGGCTCACGCAATTCTAATGCGCCTGAGGCACCACACAAAGCAGTCCACACAATGGGCATCCAATCCTGCCGACGGATAGTTCAAGAATCGAGCATGCGGGGGCAATTAAGGGACACGCCCTTTATTGCCCCTTGCCTTCTACCACTATCGCATTAAGGCACTGTGGCCCCAGAAGCACGAGCGCCTTGAGGCCACAGCAAGTCATTGAATGCAAAAGCGCAGTTACTCCACCTTGAAGAGCGTGAAGATCTCCTGCTTGAAGTCCTTGCCGATGATCTCGCGCGGGTTGAGGAAGGCAAGCTCCATCAGGAAGGCAAAGCCTGCGAATTCAGCGCCAGCCTTCTCGATGATCTTTGCGCAGGCCACGGCCGTGCCGCCCGTTGCCACTAGGTCGTCGACGACCAGCACGCGATCCTCAGGGGTAAGGGCGTCCTTGTGGATCTGCAGCTCGTCGGTGCCGTACTCCAGAGCGTAAGACTCAGCGTAAACCTCACGTGGAAGCTTGCCGGGCTTGCGGGCGGGAACAAAGCCGCAGCCCAGACGATACGCGACCGGAGCGCCTACGAAGAAGCCGCGTGCCTCGGCGCCAACTACCTTCGTGATGCCCTTGCCCATGAAGTGCTCGGAGATCTCGTCAATGGCGGCAGCAAAGCCCTGAGGGTCGCCGATGAGGGGCGTGACGTCCTTGAAGATGACTCCAGGCTCCGGATAGTCAGGAATGTCGACAATGAGGCTCTCGTAGTCGAAGTTAGGCACGGTCGGTCCCTTCTCTAGTCGCTTTGCGGGTTCTCGCCGTTCTGACGGACCCCCATCTCCTTGAAAGTGGTATCAATCTGACGCCTGATGAGGGCGTCTCGCACCTGATTGGTAAGCGCGAGCATCTGGTTGCAGGCCTGGGCAAAGCGCTCGCGCCGCTCGTCGGTGAGCTCGGCTTCCACTCCCCCGCCCTTGCGGGCATACACTACGAGTGCCTGCTCGAACATGGCGCTCTCGCGGTTTGCGGCCGTCACGTATTGGCGGAGGTTCCTGGGCCCTATGCCAAAGCGGCTCAGCTCGTGGCAGACGCGGATGAGGGCAAGGTCGTGCCCATCAACCAGGTCGCGCCCATGTGGCGAGCGCTTGAGCGGGATGACTCCCACCTCGGCCAGCTGGCGCACGAAGCTCACCGGCGCGCCGGCAACCTCGGGCATACGGTCGATGGGATGAAGCCGGTTGGTAGTCTGCTCGTCATCGGATTGGGTGAGGCCAATGGGGAGGTCAGCCGCTCCCACCGTTTGGCTGGCCACACCAGACTCTCTCCGCTCCAGCTCCTCCTTGATGACCTGAAGGGGCAAAAAGCGGGTCTTCTGCAGATGCAGAATCGTCTCTAGACGGTTAATGTCGTGCTGGGAATAGAGGCGGTAGCCACCAGGAGTGCGCGAGGGGTTGATGAGCCCCTCGTCCTCGAGGTAGCGAACCTTTGAGACCGACAGGTCAGGATAGCGCTGTTGCAGGCGCTTCACGACCTTGCCGATGGTGAGGTATCCCGCGTCAGCCATAGGCTATGCCCCAGTCTCGATCCTCATGGGACGACGGTTGGAATGGAACACCATGCGGAACGTCCCAATCTGAACGGTGGATCCGTCCTTGAGCATCGCCTTGTTGACGATGGCACCGTCCACCCAGGTGCCGTTGAGTGAGCCGAGGTCCTCGATGGTGGCAAAGCCCGAGGACATGCCGGAAAGGTCTATGCGCGCATGATGGCGCGAGACCGTCATGTCATTCAGGAACACGCTGTTGGAGGGCTCGCGACCAAGGGTGATGACATTGCCGGTCAGCTCGAACACCGAACCCGTCTGCGGGCCCTTGACAATGGCGAGCGTCGGGTTGGCAGGATGCTGGCTACCCATGAGGTCGGGAACGGTGGAATCCGCCGAGGGCATACGGAAGATCTCAGTGGATCCCATCGCGTTGTTATTGGGCTGCATATAAGGCTCCCCTCGAAAACTGATTGACTCTCCTATGATAGCGCTATCGGCAGGCAACACAGTCCATCTCGATGAACGCCCCCATGGGAAGGCCATCGACGGCCACGACCGTACGGGCAGGCGCCGGCATGGTGAAGTGTTCTGCGTAGACTTCGTTCATCTCGGGCATGAGCGAGATGTCGGCAAGATAGACGTTGGTCTGAGCGACGTCATCGAGCGTGCATCCCGTTGCCTCGAGAAGCACTCGGCAGTTATGAATGACCTGCTCGGTCTGCTCGCGTATGCCTCCCTGCACCACGTGATGGGGATGGCGCCGGTCGATGGGCAGCTGCCCAGATGCGAAGACGAGCCTTCCCGCAGTGGTTCCCTGCGAGTAGGGGCCTATGGACTCAGGCGCCTCGGGCGCATTGATGGCATACTTCATTGATGCTCCTAACACCAGCTGCTTGAGGTCAGAGCCTCGTCGGCCTCATTGCTGGCTTTATGGGTACCTGCCAAGCATAGCAATTGCGCCTTGCTTGTGTTGCGGGATGGCCGTACGGGTGTGCAAGCGGAGCTACAAGGCGCCCCATGCGCGCTATGACTCGAGCGCCCGCGCCCCCACAAATGTGCGCTCGGCACGCGCAAGCTCCCATTCGAGCAGCTCCTCGAGCGTGGCCTCGAAGCGGTCCTGCGACAGCACGCGCTTCATCCAGGGCATGCTGGCACGCGCCTTGCTACCCAGCTGATGGATGCCCACGGGGGCAACGGAGCCAAAGGAGAGGAAGCTGCGCCAGAGCGTGCGTGCCATGGCCGGCGGAGCAAACACTACGTAAGCCTCCTCGTCAGCAAGCGGCAGGCATGCGACCAGGCACTCGATGCGGTCGAGGCGGACGTTGCGAATGTGCCCCGCCTCGGGCAGCGCGTCGATGGTCGGAACGTAGTCGGCCAGAATGGCGCGCGCCTGCGGACCCCAAAGCAGCAGGGGAACCAGCGCGTCGGTCGCGTCCTCCACCTTGACTGAGGCAAAGGGCTTGAAGCCGTTCTGCTCGATGTTGGCAAGGAACTGAAGCCAGGGCTGCAGCATGAGGCCGCGCTCGGAAGGATCGAGCACGAGGTATTCGTTATTGCCCGTACGCGCAACGAGCGGCACGGAGGCAATGGAGCCGTCGCCAGTGACCACAGCGCCAAAGGAGCAGGAACCCACGGCCAGCGCCTCGCATGCGCAGGCGGTGGCAATGAAGCTTTCGGCGCCCTCCCCCGTCACCAGGATGCTGGTCATGCCCGTAAGGTCGCTCAGGGCGCAGCCCTCGGCAAAGGACTCACGCTCTGCCTGCGGGTTTCCATAGTGCAGCGGCGCCGCGAGAAACGCTTCGAGTTCGCCAAACAGCGCCCCCAGCAGAAGATGCTCCTGATAAAGTGGTGCCTCAGTCACATTGGACCAAGATGCTGTCTGCATCAGACCAAGTCCTTTCTAGCTCTGTAGGTAAGTCTTAGAACAGTGGTGCCACGATGGGGTTCCATGCCTTAGCACGGACGGGCGTTGAGGCCGCGCGGTACTCGGCGCTTTGAACCTGACGCCCCTCCTGCGACCAGATGGTGGTCTCGCAGGTCTGCCCACACTCGACGTAGGCATCGCTCTTCAGGCCGACGGTCTTGTGCTTGAGGTCGCCCTCGCAGAACACCGCGCCCGTCACATCGAGCGTGGAGGATACGGGGCACTTGAGCCAGAAGCCGTCGGCCCAGGGAGCCATGCGCACGGTCCAGCCGCTGCGGGCAAGCGGACGCAGGTTGTAGAGGCTGAAGCCCCAGTCGAGCATGGACTCGGAATCGATGAAGCGCCCCTCCCCCGTCTCGCAGCAGAGCGAGCAGCTGTAGAGCGTCACATTGTTGCGCCGTGCCGCGCCAAGAAACGAGGCGCCGCTCTCGGTAAGTCCCGTCTTGATGCCCAGAAGTCCGTCATAGTACTCCATCAGCTCGTCGGTCGAGTCGAGCCAGATCGAGTAGCCGCCCACATGAGCCTCCACCACGCGGGTTTGCACCGCTTCGCGGATGTAGGGATAGTGCTCAAGGGCGTAGCGGCCCATCAGGCACAGGTCTGCCGCGCAGGAGTAGTGCCCATCCTGCTCGAGGCCATGGGGGTTGGCGAAGTGCGAATGGGTCATGCCGATCTGGGCAGCCTTCTGGTTCATGAGGTCGACGAAGGCGGCCTCGCTGCCGGCGGTGGCAAGGGCCACGTTGGCCGCGGCGTCGTTACCCGAGAACACCAGCATCACCTTGAGCAGCTCGTCGAAGGTGGGCGTGTCCCCGTTCTTGTAGCCTGCCAGCTGCGCATCTGCCTGGAACGCGCCCTCGGAGATGGGCACCGGGTCTGAGAGCGACTTGCCCGAGTCCAGCGCGACCATGGCCGTCATGATCTTGGTGATGGAGGCCAGCGGCATCTCCTGCGTGGCGTTGTAGTCGAACAGGATGTTGCCGGAGGCGTCGGTCACGCAGGCAGCGCTCGACTCTATGAGCTCGGGCTGCGTGTCGAGGGCATGCGCGGGAGATGCGAAGAGGGTGGTCGCAAGAAGAGCTGCGACCACCATGCGAAAAGCTCGTTTCATAGATGGTCTACCTGCCCTCTACCTGTGGTTGGGCCGTGGGCTGGGCCTTGGCCTGCACCTCGGCCTCGGCCGCCCGCTGGGCCAGGACCTCGTCCTTGATGGCAAAGCCCTGCTTGTAGTAGGTTACCGCCGTGATCGTGGAGAACACGATGGCGATGTAGACGAGGTAGATGCCCGCCGAGACCGGCTTTCCGTTGAAGCCCGGAAGCCAAGACCAGTTGGTGAGCGGGAGGCCCATAACCTGGGGAATGTCTAGCAGGAGCAGGCAGAAGCCCGTCATGAACAGCGCCGTGGCCAGCTTTCCGATGAAGATGACGTCCACCGGACGCTTCCAGAACTGGCGCAGGTAGATGTTGCCGCCCAGAAGGATGAGGTCGCGCCCCACGACGAAGATGGCCACCCAAAGGGGCAGATCGCCGGTAACGACAAGGCCCAGGACGCCGGTGAACAGCAGGACGCGGTCCATGATGGGGTCGCTCACCTTGCCAAACCAGCTTACCGTCTGGGTTGCGCGCGCCACCCAGCCGTCCAGAAAGTCGGTGATGGCGGCAATCACATAGAACGTGAGGGCAAGATGGCGGTGTGACCTGTTGATGAACAGGACGAGGAAGGCCATGGTGAGGATGAAGCGGCAGACCGTGATGAAGTTGGCAAGCGTGAGAATCTTGTCAGAGGGATTCTCGGGCGTGCCCACGGGATGCTGCGTGGTTCCCTCAGACTGGGCACGCACGACATCGGGAGCCACATTCTCCCTCATGGTTGTCTTCAAGCGTTCCTTGACCTTAGCCAAAGCTCTTCCCCTCGACGGCTGCATACAAATCGATATCGTACCCTAAACGAGCGTCTGCTATGCAAGTCGACGCCATCTTGGCAGAGGAGTTTCACGGCACGCTTACAAGACCCTGACACAAACGGCGGCCGCCCAAGACCATCCTGGACGGCCGCCGTTGGCAGGTACGTGCGGTGAGCTGCTGATTCTAGCGTTCGACGAGGTAGTTGATGGTGACCTCGTCCATGGGATACCAAACGGCGCTCTCGGCCTCGAAGGTCGACGAGATGGTCAGCTCGTCAGACTCGTCGAAGTAGCGCGTCGAGAAGACCCAGGCGCCATCGTTGATGAAGATCTCGAGGATGGAGGTGTCGACGACCACGCGGATGTTGCGCACCTCGGGGATGAGCGCGCGGCGGCCCTTGCGGCCCTGTCCCTGCTCGTCGTTGGTGAAGAGGAGCTCGGCCTTGCCGTTGGCATAGCTGAGGTGCAGGAAGTCGCCAAACTTCAGCTCGCCCTCCCCTTCGATGCCGCTGATGACGACGTCTGCGACCTTGGGGCTCAGCGTCACCGAGCCGGCCCATTCGTGCGCCTCGCCGCGCAGGGCGTCAAACTCCTCCGCGGGGTTCTGCAGGATCCTGCCGCACTTCTCGCACCAGGTCAGCACGCGCGGGGTAGTCAGGGCGCCACGCCAGGTGCTGGTGGGGTTGTCGTAGGCACGGATGTCGTCCTTGTCGTGCGGGAGGCTCATCCAGCCAATGAGGATGGTGCGGCCCTTCTCGTCAACGAGCGACTGGCAAGCGTAGTAGTCGAAGCCGTAGTCCCAGTCGACGAAGGTGTGCTCGTCGATGCCCGGGCGCGGAGCCGCGGCGTCCATGCGCTCGGTATCGAGGTGCATGAGGTCGACGATCTTGCCCTCGATGGGGAAATAGCCTGCGGCGTGCACGTTCTGGGCCGTCACGCGGCTGGGGTCGTCGGGGTCATTCGAGCCCGCCATGCCCTGCGGGCAGGTGGAGAGGAACTCCTTGCCGTCAAGCACGATGCGGTCGGGGCACTCCCACATGTAGCCGAAGGGCTTCTCTTCCAGGTTGGTGACCGAGCCGGCCATGGTCCAGGTGTAGCCGTCCTCGGAGTCGTACATCATGACGCTGCCGCGTGAGTCCGCCAGCGTGCGGGCGCCCAGCATCATGTGCAGCTTGCCGTCCTGCTTCCACACCTTCGGGTCGCGCACGTGGCACGAGCAGTAGGCGGGATAGCCGGAGTTGTCGAGCACGACCTCCTTGGCGCCCAGGTTGATGCCGTTGTACGACTTCATGAGGGTCTGGTTGGCAAGGCGGCCCGAGGTGGTGCCGTCACCCTCGCCGTCGCGCACGTTGCCGGTGTAGTAGAGCCACAGCTGGTCGGCTTCCTCGTTGATGTAGGCGCCGCCGGAGTACGAGCCATCCTTGTCGGCCGGAGAGTCGGGCATGACATGGCAGCCCAAAAAGACCCAGTTGACCAGATCGCGGCTGGCAAAGTGTCCCCATCCGTGGGGGCTGTCGAAGTTGCCGGGATACTCGGGGGCGTTCTGGCAGAAGAAGTTGTAGGTGCCCTTGAACTGGCACATGCCGTTGGGGTCGGAGATAGAGCCCTTGTAGGGTGCGAGGTGCAGCTTGGGACGCCAGGAATCGTTGCTCACAGGAAGTCCTCCTTAAGGTTGGTCTGGCCACGCGCGGCGCGGCCACTTGCCCCTCTATCATATGCGGGAACGATTTCATAACCCCTGCCGCCACGACGAACGGTGCAGATGGGGCGATTGCTGGGCTAGGCAGGCGGCAATGGCGCCTGTGGGGACGCGGGGTGTGTCGCAATGGCCTTTTCCATCCACACCATGTCGTACCAGCGGCCAAACTTGTACCCGCACTTCCTGAACGTGCCACAGAGGGCGTAGCCGATGCGTTCGTGGAAGTGCACGCTATCGTGCGTAAGGTACTCGTCCTCCAATTGCGCGTAGGCTATGCAGGCATAGAGGTTGATGATGCCCATGCGGCGCAGCTCGGCCTCAAGCCGCTCGTAGAGCATGCGGCCCACACCCGTGCGACGGCAGCCGGGTGCGACGTAGATGGTGGTCTCGCAGGCCCACTGGTAGGCATCGCGATCCTTGAAGGTGCCCGCATAGGCATAGCCAACGGCACGTCCGTCCAGACAGGCCACCAGATAGGGGTAGCGCTCCATCGTCTTCGCCATGCGGGCGGCAAATTCGTCTGCGGTGGGCGCCACATACTCGAAGGTGATGGCCGTGTGGTCTACGTAGTGGGCGTAGATGCCGCTCAGCGCCGGGGCATCTGCAAGCGAGGCGGCCCTGACCGAGAGCTCTCCCATGGAATCAGAGGTTCCGCTCGTCGTCGAACCACACGATCAGGTATGTTGCGTCATCGCTCGTCTTGGAGCGGTGCACCTGCCAGCAGCCGGCATCTGCGTTCTCGGCGTCACGCAGCTTCTGGCCAAGCTGCTCTCCCCTGCCTTCGGCAACGTCACGCGCAAGGCTCTCAAAGCTGCCCGAAACACCCATGTCGACGGCATTGGCAAAGCCATCGGTGCACGTGAACATCCAACTGACGTCGGCGCGGAAGAACCCCTTCGACAGCACGTGCGAGAATCCGCGGCAGGATATGTCGGCGGCCCAGTAGCCACCCGGCTCGTTCATCTTGAGGCGGTTCTCGATGAAGCGGGGGTTGAGCGCGCGCCGCGCCTCGGCCATCGTCACCTCGTGCTCGGTGGCATAGACGTGCATGCGCTCGTAGTTCATCTCGTCGAGCTTCGTGAGCGTGTCGTCATACATGAGCGCACACGACCCGTTGCGCAGACCCAACACCACGATGCAGTCACCCAGAATGGAGGCTTCGACGATGTGGTCGTCCCAGCGAAGGGCGGCGACGCTTCCGTTGGGCTCGTCGATGCGCTCGAGCTCGGACGCGCCCTCGAATTGCCGATAGGCCTCGGCAACCTCGCTGCCTGCCGCCACAAAGGCATCCTCCGCAGAGCGCGAGATGCAGCCGAGCTCTTTGGCCAGCGACGTGCAGAGGTTGCGCGCATACCAGGCCGCGTCGCTCTCGCCCGCCACGAGGTTTACCTTGGTGAGGCCCGTGGCCCCATCCACCAGCACGGCGCACCCCTGCTCCGGCACTACGAGCGCATAGTCCTCGTTGCACCTGCCCGCCCCAGAGCCCGTCCAGGTGTGCGTCTCGAAGCGGCGGGGCGCAGCCGGCGTTACTTCATCGGTTGGTTCGTGCATGAGTTGCCTCTCTCTGGATGTTTGCCACCGAACATCGTAGCCCTTTTGGCCGCAGGCGCGCGCGGCAGCCACATTATGGTGTTGGTTGCGAGGCAAAATAGTGCGCCTGCGCGTGCTCGAAGGCGGCGCAGAAGCGCCTCTTTGCAAGTGTCGTCCTGGGACTGCTTGGTTCGAACAGGTCGAAGCGCACCTGCTCGGTGCTGACATCCAGGCCCCTATCGTTCAGCTTGATGCGCATGGGCGCCTCCTGCGTGATGGTGAGGCTGCGTGAGCGGGATCGCTCGTCACGAGAGCTGGCCTGCCAGGCCAAGAATCGCCTGCGCGGTCTGCTCCTGTTGCTGTGCGGGCGTAAGAGTTGCCTTCCCGTCGCCCCTTTGCGGCCCGTAGCTGCCAAAGTAGGCGTGGTTGCCACCCTCCAGGCAGACTTCCGCATGGCCCTGTGGCAGCCTGGACTGTGCCTCGGCATAGAGCTCGCGGTTGAGGACGCCGTCTTCTGACCCATAGACCGAGCACACCGCAATGCTTTGGTCGATGGGGCCTGGCGCATAGGATGCCAGAAGCACGAGGCCATCCGCCTGCTGCGGGTGCGAGGAGACGTAGGATGCCGCAACGAGCCCACCCAGCGAGTGTCCGCCCAAGATCCAGTGGCTGTACTGGTTCTCGCGCAGGCACTCCTCCATCATGTTCTCTCCCAGAAAGGCCATGTTGGCCGGTGGGCTCACGACGAAGCAGTCGACCCCTCCGCGGGCAACCAGAAGCATCAGGGGCGCATAGGCACGCGCCTCCACCTTTGCCCCCGGCATGAACAGGAGCGCCGTCTGCTGACCGGGGCCATCGAAGCGCAGGATGTTCCCCGTGCTCGTAACCGATACCGTATCGTCGCCCTCCAGGGCCGCGAGGGCATCGTCATTGGCGTGGTAGTAGTTGCCCAGGTACAGCGCACCCGCGCCCACAAGCACAAGGCTGCTGCACAGAAGCGTCGTGATGATGCGCGCGGCAAGCGACTTGGGGTGCCCGCACGCCTTTCGCAGCAGGCGCGTGGCCAGTATTCCCAGAGCAAGGCAGCCCAGAAGGGCGAGTAGGGTCAATGCAAGGTACTTCATCGTCTTATCCTCCTCATGCTGCGATACTACCACTCGGGCATGGCCGCGACCTTCGCCTCGACAAACCAGCGCGGCCCCTCGTACCACAGGTGCGTCGTCGTGTTGCCCACGCGCACGGTGTAGCGCATGCCCGTGCCGCCGGTTTTGAGGGAGTGCGCCTGCCTGCGGTCGAGCACGCGGTCTATATGGTAGTGCACGCCGGTGTCCCAGATGATCTCGAGCGGGGTGACGACGCCCTCCTCGGAGGTGTCGGAGACGACCTCGACGTACTTCTTTGCCCTTCCTGCGATTCCCTTCATGCCCACTCACCCGACCCTAGGCAAAGAAGCTGATGGGATGCACCACGTTGTCGCGCGCGGGGTCGAGCGCAGAAAGCCGCGGGTTGCTCAGCTCGGACAGGCGCCGCACGGCATGGTTGCCAAAGCGGCCGCGCAGGGCGTCTACGGTCTTGTCGAGGGTGAGCATGCGCAGGCGCTGCTCCTCGCACCCCCAGAGGTCGAGCTGGACGGCAGAGGCGGCGGGAACGAGATTGGTGGCCCGCACGCCCACGCCGCGCACCTTTGCCCCATGGGCGAAGTCCCAGTCGGCCGCAAGCAGGTCTGCCGCCGTCGAGCAGATCTCTGAGGTGAGCTGCGTGGGGCGCGCAAGGGTGGTCTGCGTGCTGCGCGAGGCAAGGGTGGCAAAGTCGCGCCCATAGGCGCTGATGGTGCGCGCGGCAAGCCCCTGGGCACGCAGGCGCTGGGCGACCGACTCCCCCATGAGCCAGATGACCTGGCGAGCCGTCTGCTCGTCCTCCACGTCGAAGGGACAGGTGATGCCGTTTCCCACGCCCTTGACCACGTGATGGATGTTGCGGACGGCAGGGTCATAGGGCCTGACGGGGCTTTCGTCCTCGCCCCGTGCGAAGGCCTGCACCACCGAGCCCATCTTGCCCAGCGTGCGGCGGATGAGCTCGTCGTCTGCCTGAGCAAGCTGGCCTATGGTGTAGATGCCCAGATGGTTGAGCTTGCGGCCGGTTGCCGGCCCCACATAGAGGAGGTCGCGCACGGGAGCGGGCCAGACTATGCTGCAGGCATTCTGCGGCGTTATGCAGGTGAGGCCATCGGGCTTGTCGTAGTCGCTGCCAAACTTGGCGAAGATCTTGTTCCAGCTGACGCCCACAGAGACCGTGACGCCCAGCTCGCTGACCATGCGCTCGGAAATCTCGCGCGCAAGGAGCAGCGCGTCGCCGCCCTGCAGGTAGACCGACTTCGTCACGTCGAGCCAGGCCTCGTCTAGGCCAAAGGGCTCGACGAGGTCGGTGTACTGGTTGTAGATGGTGCGCGCCAGATGCGAGTAGCGCATGTACAGGCCGTAATGGGGTGGCACGATGATGGCGTCGGGGCAGGCCCTGCGCGCCTCCCAAAGGGCCGAGCCCGTCTTGACGCCACGACGCTTGGCAGGATAGCTGGCAGTGAGCACGATGCCGTGACGGCTTTCCTCGTCGCCGCCCACAATGACGGGAAGTCCACGAAGCTGGGGGTTTTCGGCCATCTCGACAGAGGCGTAGAAGCAATTCATGTCGACGTGAAGCACTACCCTATCGGTGCGCATGAGCCCTCCTCCCCAACTAGAACATCTGTTTGGAAGTATGCCACGTTGGGTGGACAGAAATGGGATTGGAAAGGCGGCTGGCACAAAGCCGCAGGACGCTCACCAATGTTTCACGCTACGTTCGATTTTTGCCAGCGCGGGGCGGCGGTCACTTGCGCTAGGCTTGATAAAACAGCGAAACCTAAGGGGGCAACCATGGCACTTGTGGGAACCTATGCGGTCACGGTCGACATGATGGGCAGCACGGCTGACGGCACCGTGAGCATCGAGGAGCGCAACGGCGTCCTGACGGGCACGGTCGAGGCCGCGGGAATGAAGGCCCAGGTGGAGAACGCCAAGGCCAGCGGCTCGTCGTTTACCGGCTTCATAGAGGGGCCTACGCCCTTGGGCACCATGCGCTTCAAGGTGAGCGGAACCGTTACGGGCGACACGATCAAGGGCAAGCTGAAGGCCGGCCTCATAAGCGCGAGCTTCCAGGGCAAGCGCATCTAGGGCAAGCAAGCCTGCCAGCAGGACAAACACGGAAATCAAGGGACGCGCCCTCTTTAAAGATCCTGTTGGAGGAAATTCCCCTGTTGATGGCGTGCCAATCCAAGCGCAAGTAGCGCCGGCCGCCGAGTGCTAGGAAGAAGATCAGCGCGGTAAGAGCGCGGCCGACCATGAGGGCCATCGTCGCGTCGAGGTTCGCCAGAAGCGCGATGGCAGCGGCCACCTCGCCTGCGACGATGTAATACAAAAGGAAGCACCCAAGGACTAGCAGCATCTTCTTGGTTCCAGAACCCTTTATGCGCTCACCCATGGGTGCTTCCTCAGTTCGTGCGCCTACGCGGCGTCAGCAAGCTCCTGATCATTCGTTGCGGCGACATCAGCCGTCTCGCCTGCGTCAGTCTTCTCGCTTGCATCGGTCTTCGTGCCTGCATCGGTCTTCGCGCTTGCGTCGGTCTTCTCTTCGGCAGCAGCCTCGGCGCCCTCGTCGGCCACCGTCTCGGCAGATGCCCCGTTATCGTACTTCTCGACGATCGTGTAGTACTCGGCGGAGGCGCTGCGGATGTGACGACGCAGCTCGGCAAAGTCGTAGAGTCCGTCGCCGTTCTTCGTCAGGCCGGCAAACGAGAGCTCCACTGCCTCCGGCTCCTCATCGCCGGTAAGGATGGTCATGTTGCGCAGCTGGTCGACGTTCTGGTACATGAGCCGCACACGGCCATAGAGCTTGCCCTCGCTGTCAGCCCACTTCTCGAACACCAGCATCGAGCCGATGGGGGTCTTGGCCTCAATGGCTCCGGGCAGCTCGTATTCCTCGGCGCCCAGTGCCGCCATCACGCTCAGCAGGTTGGAGTCGTGGCCGCACAGGAACGAGAACTTGCGGTCCGAGCGGTCAAGCTCGCTGCCGATGGTCTCAAGCAGGGGATGCGCGGCGTTTGCCGCAACCAGGGGCGACCCAAAGAGCAGGTCGCAGTAGGTGTCCTTGATGCTCGAGATGGTGGCCATCTGCTCGGGCGTGAGGGTGGTGCCAAAGGCGCCCTCTTCGTCAGACTCGTAATACTGAAGCACCAGCGCGTCACTCAGCTGCGTGGCGGTCTTGAGCGAGCCGGTCAGCGAAGGCTCCTTGCCCTCAACAAGCTCGATCTGGGTGTCATCGGTCACCAGGTCGGTGAGCTTGCCCGTGGCGTAACCCGAGGACAGACGGTAGTCGAGCACATCCTCGAGCAGGTCGTAGGCACCGGCAAGGTCCTCGCCCACCGTGGCAATGCTCTGCTTGCCACTCAGCTCCAGAATCTGCTCCTGCACTGCCGCGTTATAGGAATCGGAGGTGAAGTTGAGGCACGGCAGGAAGACGGGATCCATGGCGTCGAAGGCCGCCTGCGTCTCAATCTGGACATCTGCTGCGGGCAGCATGCCTGCAGCGAAGTAGCGGGCCGTTGCGCGCGTGCGCTGCTTGCCGTTGGCGTAGAAGCGTGCCTCGCCGGCTGTGGGCTGCCAGTTCTCGGGGATGAGCTCCTCGGTTTGCAGCCAGGTGCGCACGTACTGGCCAAGCAGGGTCTCGAGCGCGCCGCCCTTGAGCGACAGCTCGCTGGGCTTGGAGGTCCACTCGATCCACTTGTGCGGGGTGGCAACTTCCAGTGTGGAGCCGCTGCCGGTCAAGGGAGCGCGGATATTGTGGCGCGCAAGCACCACCACTTCCTGCAGCTGGTAACCGCTGCCGGGGTTGCCATAGGGTGCGCTGGCGGAGGCGTAGACGGTCGGCCCCTGCGCCGCAGACGTCACGCTTTCGTCAGTCGTACCCGTCTCGTCTGCTCCGGTGACTTCGGTCGTCTCGCCCGTGGTGTCAGACACGACGCCCGAGGCGTCAGTCGCAGCGTCTGTGGCATCGCCTTCCGTAGTGGCACCCTCGGCGTCTTCCGCCGCGGCGTCGGCCTTCTCGTCGGCAGCCGCGTCGGCGCTTGCGGTCTGCTTGTCAATGTCGGTCAGCACGTAGCCGCAGTCGGGGCACTCGGCAGACTTGCCGCCAGGAATGGTGGTCCACTTGGTGAGCTTGTGGGCGCCCTGAACCTCGGCAAGCGGCGATGCGTAACCCTTGATGGGAAGGTTGTCGTAGCTCAGCAGGGCACAGTTCTCGCTCCCAGCGGCCAGTGCGGCGGTCTCGTCGGCCCAGTCAACCCACTGGTCCTCGCCATAAGAAACGTAGCTCTCACCCTGGTTGACGATGCCCACGCGGTAGATGGCGTCCCTACCCGCAGGATAATCGCCCTTCTCCATGGCCGCCTCGAAAATCGTGCGGCTGGCGCCCAGGGTATTGACAAGTGCGTACTTGACGCCGTCTGCGGTGCGCACGCGGTTGAGCACCACGATGGAGATGCGCTCTCCTGCGTCAAGGGCAATGTTGCGCGTAAGGGCGATGCGATGGTAGCCGCCGTACTTGAAGGTCTGAGAGGTACTGTCAAGCAGGATGCCATCCGTGGGGCTCTTAGCATCTGCCGCCAGCTTGTAGACCGACACGCTCACCTTGGTGTTGAGGTCGCCCGTGAGGCTCGACACCTCTTCGAGCACACAGTCCTCATCCGCCTCGAAGATGTTGGCCGCATACACGTGATCGTCGAACAGCACCGAGCTGTAGGCATCAACGGGCATGAAGTCGCTTTCCATGATGATGGCATGCTCGGTTGCGGGCTTGTCCTCGTCCATCACAAACTCGAACGACTCGGCATTCTCCAGCGTCTTGTCGTAATAGGAGAGGTGGAAGTAACCGCTCTCGCCCCAGCTGGTGCCCCAGCTGTTGCGCACGATCCAAGCGCCATTCTCGGGCGGCTGATGCCCCTCGAGGAAGTTCTCCTTGGGATATGCGTCATCCCAGCCCACGATGGCCACGCAGTGGTTGGGCATGAGGTCTTCGTCGGTATACTGTGCGTATTCGGTCACATCGCCGTTCTTCACGAAGTTGATGAAGGGGCCATGCTCCTGACCTGAACTCGAAGCTTCCCTCTCTTCCACATCCTCGACGGGCAATCCGAAGTGCTGCGTATTGATGAGCATGACGAGCTGGTCGCGCGTAAGGCTCTCGACGTCATAGAAATCATCCGCAAGGTTGTTCATGCGCATGCGGGCTTCCACCACGCGCTTGAGCTTGCCAAGCGGAATGCTGTCTATCTCCTCGTAGCCGTTCTTGATGCGCAGGTACAGCAAGACGGCATTGCGGCGAATGCCGGGCAGCCCCTCGACGATGGTGTCGGTCTCCTTCACGATATCTTCCTCAGATGAGATGGGAGTCGACGCATCGGCATAGTAGAGGACGGCAACGGGGCGCCCTTCGAGCAGCTCGCTCTTGATGGCTTCGGTGCCCGCAGGGTTGTAGACGTATTCGCCGTTCTCGTCATGGGCGGCGGGAACGGGGAGCACGTTTGCGTTCTTGAGGGCGAAGGACTGTACGAAGCGATCCTCCTCAGGCAGGGTCCAGTCGCCGGAACTGACGACCTCGCCATCACTGTTCTGATAGGGATAATCCTTTTCCAGCGTTACGCCAACGCCCGCAGCCAATGCCGCAGACGAGGAGCCATAGTCGCCGCCACAGTTGTAGACAGCGTTTATGTCCGCAGTCTCTTTGGCGGGAAGAACGTAGGAGCCCTCCCCTGCCTGGGACACATCATAGGGGTACTCTCCATCGGGATAGGCGTCCGCCTCAGGAAGGTGTGTGAGGCCAAACCACGCGAGATGCTTCTCAGAGAGGTCCAGGGCCGCGCCGTTATCCTGCTCATAGCCCTCGACGGTTGTGTTCAGCGCGCTGAGAATGCTGGTCTCGCAGGCAGACATGGTGGCAAAGCTCCAACAGGTTCCCCAGGGGTCCTGGTCCCTGACGGGGGCGACGACGCCCGCCTCGCGCAAGTCAAACGCTGCGGGCAGCGAGCTTGCACGGGACTTCCAGTCAAGCTGCGAGTAGAACGCGGCCGAGTAGAAGTTGTCACCCATAAGGCTGCTGGCAACGGCCTCAAACTTCTCGCCCAGCTTCTTTTGGGCGTCTGCAGCGGAGATCGTTTCGGCGTCGGTTGCAGCGTCGTCGGCAGCTCCGGCCTCATCGGCAGGCTTGGTCTCGCCATCACCTGCCTTGTCCGCGTTGTCGGAAGTGACGGCCTCGTCCGTGGCGTCCTTGGACTCGTCGGCAGCATCCGCAGTCTTCTCGTCGCTGGCATCAGCAACGGCTGCGCTGTCATCTGCTGCGGCATCGCCCTGCTCGGACTGGGCCTCCAGCGCCTGCTGGTCGGTGTCAGCGGCGGCAGCCTCTTCCTCGCTGGCGGCTTCGTCCGCGTTTGCAGCGGCCTCGTCGTCGGCGGCGTTCGCCTCGTCTGCAGGCTCGCCTGCGGCAGTAGCCTCTTCCTCGGCAGCAGTCTCGTCTGCCGCCTCCCCTTCAGCGGTAGTGTCAGCAGCAGCGTCTTCCTGTGCGGTAGTCTCGTGCTGCTGGGCAGCCTCCTGTTGGGTTGACCAACCACCTTGCGGCAAGGGTAGCGAAGAGGTATCGCATCCCGAAATGGCTACCACCAGCGCAAGAATCGCGACAAGGCTGAGGGTGAACCGCTGACGTTTGGCTTTCGCGTCCATGGGTACCTCCTATGATAAACAGTTAAGTTATGTTACCGCATGTGGCACAGATGCGGCCGAGCATCGCCGCAGGCGGTCTTATGTGCGCCAATGGCCGTAGCCTGTGCGGGGTCGGAAGTCGGCTATACTCTCTTCTCATATGAAAAATCTGCCTGCCTAAGCCCATCGAACTGCTGGGCACAAGATAGAACGGAGAGGGCCATGGCCTTCGAAACCGAAACGAACGCGCCCGCAACCATCCACGAGGAGCCCGCCGCAGAGGCGTTTGCGCAGGAGTCCGCGGCCACGCAAGATGCGCTGCCCGATGACATCGAGGCCACGCTCCAGCACAAGCGCAAGGCCGCCTTGGGAGTCATATCCGCCTTTGCCGGCGCAAGTGCCGTGGCAAGCACGCTGCCTCTGCCCATCAAGGATGCCGTGATGCTCTCACCGCTCGAGCTGGCCGAGATAAACGCGCTGGCAGACGTATACGGTATTCCCAAGGAGGGGTCGGCTCGCAAAATTCTGGGCGCCATTGCCGAGCTGGGCCTTCTCAGCGTGCTCGCACGTGGCTCGGTAAGAATCGTGGAGCGCGGCATTCGCCTCAAGGCAGCCTCCGCCCTTAAGAGCGCACTCATTGCCTCGAGCATCGTTGCCGTGATGGGTGCCAGTGCCGCATATGCCTTCGAGCAGGTGCTTCGCGGCGAGCTCGAGGCCGACGAGCTTAGTCTTGCCGCACGACTGAGCAAGTCAGGACAGCTCGATCGCATCATGAGCAGGGCCCAGAGCTTGGCACACAACGTTACCGGAAACGTCGAAGGCACCATGCGCACCAAGCTGGGCGATGACGTCACCGAGGGCCTGAAGGCAAGCGCAAAAGAGCTGTTCAACACCGTAGTTGCGCAGGGGTGACCTGCTAAAAACATTAGGTAACGACAATACGGCCGCGGGGCAGAGGTGTACGAGCGCCTCTGCCCCGCGGCCTTGCATTGCAATGCCCGCTATTCGAGCGTGATGGTTACATGATCGGCCCCGTCATCAACGTCAATAAGCGTGCCGGTGCCCGCATGTTCCGCAGACTTCGCCAAACTGGCAAGATCGACGCCCTCGATGAGGCGGTCGGGGACGTAGGAGAGCACGTTTGCCGCAATGCGCGCCGCCGCAAGAGGCAGCGCAAGGTTCACGGCCTCCCTTCCCTTGCGAATCACATGCAGACGGATGCGTGATGCCGTCTCATTGAGGGTTGGTTGAGGGTCATTCTCTGGCTCAACTTGAGGCATTTGAGCATGCTCAACCTCAGATTCCGGCGCGGACTCAGCCGCCATTGGAATAGGCTCCGCATTTGACGCCACTGACGAATCGGGCTCAGGAGTCGGAATGGGCTCCGTATCTGGCACAACGGATGCGGCAGGCTCATCCACAGGCACCTGCTCGGTTGGCGCCGCGGCTTTCTGTATGCCCAGCAGTTCGTCTACCGTTACGCCAAAGGTCTCTGCTAAAACTGGGAGCAACATGATGTCGGGATAGCTTAGATCGTTCTCCCACTTGCTTACCGCCTGTGCACTCACGTTTACGATGTTGGCAAGCCTCTCCTGGGTCATTGCATGCTGTAGGCGCAGACGTGCGATTCTACGGCCAAGGGTCTCACCATTCAAGATAGTCATGGGTCTCTCCCGTTCCTCTGATTGCGCTGTACGAAGAGGTCCTCTTGTCTGTATCTTGGCGCAGGGATGCAGGTAGCGCCATAACGCATTCGTTGAGTTTTCGGTTGAGTACAAATATAGCCCACAAGCAGGGAAAACAACCAGCAGTTGAGCGCCAATCCCAAACGCCAAACCCCTATCATGTATTAAGCCAGTTGCGCACCATGAATCTGTCGCCGTGCGGTTGTGGGAGCTTGCCTGTGAAGATTAACCCCAACATATATGACAAGACGTGGCTGAAAGGCTTCGCTAGCTGCGTCTTTCTTCTCGCTGTCTTCATTGCGCTCCTCACGGGAGGACTAGTCACAAATAAGTCCTACGCCGTCGTCATAGGTGCCGTGGGCACAATGGTATTTGGCATCTTATCCTTTGTTGTGGCACACCCGCGTAGCCACGTGAGCATGCAGGCTGCCAAGGGAGCCATGAGCTACCGCCAGATGAGAGACGCGGTTGCCTCGGAGGATTTCGAGCACCCCTTCGCGCCTCTACATGAGACCAAAGATCCTTACGACCCCCTGCTCGTCTCTGACAATTGGGTCGTAACTGAGACGGACAACGGGGCTCCCATCTACATCCCCAAGGCCAGGGTCGCAAAGATAGAGATTCGCAAAACAGGCGCTGGGCGCCAAGACAGCCACCCAACCTACGACCGCGCTCGTAACGGGTGCTACGTGCTCACGTTCGTCTGCAACGCGGACCAATCGTATACATCGGGCCGCATCTCAACCTACGACCGTGACGAGATCTGGCCTTTCCTGAAGGAGCACTTCCCCAACACCGAGTGGAACGTCACCTCGTAAGGAATGGCGGGCAAAGCAGCATTATTTGAGCCTCCTGCGCAATGCGAGCCGCATGAGTCCCGTGCTACCATCCAGTTGATCAGGGACGTAATGGGGCGTTACGACGGCCATGTTGGCCGTGTTAAGGGAGGACGAGTGACCATGAGCGACCGTCCGCAAGATTGGGTCATAGGGATGCTGCTCGAAAGCACGTCCGTCTCACCAACCGACCTTCTTGAGGAGGTCATGGCAGACCCTCGTTGCCCTGCGTTTGGCCCCATCCATCACTTCATCGTTGGTGCGGTGCTGCTTGCGTGCTGGCGTAACGCAGAGGCAGATGCGGGGCGCAAGGCGTTGCTTCACAGCGATCTGGAGGAGATGGTTGCCCGTTCGTCTTGCGTGCCCGGCGCAACGTGCGCTCGTTGGGGCGTATGCGGTGCGGCTGCCTCAGCGGGTATGGCGTATGCCATCGTACGAGGCAACGCGCCGCTTCGCAACGAGGGGTGGCAAGATGGTCAGCTCATGGTGAGCGACCTTCTGCAGTTGATAGCTCGTGCAGGTAGCCCGCGTTGCTGCAAGCGCGACACGCGCGTAGCCATGGCGGCAGCAGTCCCCTACTTCAATGCGCTGGGCGGCCCTCAGTTGGTTGAGCGGAAAGGCATGCCCATCTGCGAAACCCACGTCCAAAACAGCGTGTGCATGGGTGCAAGTTGCCCCTTCTTTCCCGCGGGACAAGCATAACTACCAGCCTGATGCATACAATGCGTCAAGAGGAGCGTTATTCGAAAGAGACTGCTCCTTGCGGGTATTGCCTGCCTACGCGCGAGACTTCAAAGCTCTAGAATTAGGCAGTGCGAAATTAAGGGACACGCCCTATTTTGCCCCAAGGGGCAAAATAGGGCGTGTCCCTTAATTTCTTATGGGTGCTTATGGGTTTAAGTAAGTGCATAAAAAGAATTGGGGAGGGTTTTACCCCTCCCCAACTGCTATTTTCTGGTCGGGTGGACTGGATTCGAACCAGCGACCCCTTGACCCCCAGCGGGACACGCTGGGCAAACTTCCTCGCCAGGCGTGAAC
>CACXFC010000165.1 GCA_902766835.1 uncultured Coriobacteriaceae bacterium
CGCAAGAACCGACCCCAAGGCACGCGCATGTGCGGAAACCGGCCCCCAGCCACGCCATGCCCCTGACACACCGACACGCGCCCGCGCCCCTAATTGCCAAGACGGAGAATTTAGCGCTCCATCACCTGCCGGGAACGGACCCTTACGCGTGCAGGTCGATCCAGCCCTTCTCGACGGCCGCCTCTATGCTCCAGCGGTCGCGCCTTCCGTTGCGCAGGCTCCAGAAGCAGCTGCCCATGCCCAGGTCGAACGCGCCCATCTGCGCGTGGGCGTAGGCGACGTAGGCCTTGCGCTGCTCCTCGGTGGTCCTGTTCGACAGTCCTTCGATGTTGTTGCCCAGCGACCATTCGCCCACGAGCACGGGGTGGTGGCGTTGGGCCATGGCAATGCGCAGGCCCATGGCGCGGGCGGCCATCACGTGCCCGAAGAGCGTCTTGATCTTCAGGCTGGCGGCAAGCGTTCCCACGTACTGGTGCGTGTCGAGCCACACGTTTGGGTAGCGGTTGGCGGGCATGAAGCTGTTCCAGGCATTCAGCTGGAACTGGTCGTGGAAGACCAGGGCCACCTCGGGGCCCAAGATGGGGCGAAGCCGCTCGTATACCAGCCGGTAGAACTGCGCGAGGACCGCATGGGGGATGGGGGCCGAGCGCCCGACCCGCTCGGGGTGCGCGGCCCCGTAGCGCGCCATGCTGCCCTTGAAGATGCGCGGGCTGGCTGGCTCGTTCATGGCCTCGATGCCAAAGAGCGCCGGGTGCGTGGCGTAGCGGTCGGCCAGGCGCTCAAGCACGGCCATGGTCTGCCTGATCTGCAGCGACTCGAGGTGCCAGGTGCACAGCCCGCTCGTGCCGCCGTTGTCAAAGCCGTTTTGGCCGCCGGGGACGGTGTGCAGGTCTATGAGGACGGGTATGCCGCATGCCTCGGCCCAGCTCATGGCGCTGTCCACGTACTCGATGCAGCTCTCGTGCGTCGGGTTGCCAAACACGTAGTAGGGGACGGGCAAGCGCACGAGGTTGCAGCCCTGCTCGGCAAGCCAGGCAAAGGTCTGCTCGGTCACGTAGCTCTGGCGATGCACCTGCAGCCGCGTCGCAAGCTCGTCGGGCTCAAGGTCGCGCCTGAGGCCAAACTCGTCGTCCGCCTTGGTCCCCTTGAAGGGCCCCGGCTCTCCCTTGGGCTCCATCCAGCGCTCGAGAACCAGCCAGTTCCCAAGGTTGACGCCGTGGATGGGGGTATGGGTGGGCTTCTTGTACATGGCTAGATCTTCTCGGCGAAGTTGAGGTACTCGACCAGCGACATCTTGTGGTAGAGCTCGGAATAGGGGCTTGTCGACTCGGGAGGATACCAGACGCCGTCGGCCCCCAGGTATCCATTGAGGTTAGTAGCAAGAATCTGCTGGTTGACGGCCAACTGCGCCTCCTCGTAGGTGTTGAGCGGGGCGCCGATGGCGTCGAGCGTGATGGTGCCCAGCACGTCGACGCTCGCGTCGCGGTAGGTGCTTGCCTGGTCGTTGCCCGCCACGTCGTAGTTGGCCCAGATGAGGTATTCGGTGTGGTAGATGCGCTGGGTGTGGGTCAGCTCGTCCTCCTCCGGATACCACAGGTCGTTGTAGTCTGGGGTCATCGCGGGCTGGTGGTCGCCAAAGAAGACCAGCACCACCGGGCGGTCGAGCTTCTTGAGCTCGGCGATGAACCATTCCAGCGCGCGGTCGGACTCCTCGATGCAGGCCAGGTACTCGTTCAGACGCTCGGGGGTCTCGACAAAGGCGGGGTTCTCGTAGGTGTTGGCGGGGTAGTAGTTGGTCAGCTTGTCGGCGGGGATGTTGTTCTGGTTGTACGAGCCATGGTTCTGCATGGTCACGTTGAAGATGAACTGCGGGTTTGCATCCTGGGCAAGCAGGTCGAGCGTCATCTGGTAGGTCGCCTTGTCCGAGACGCCGCTGTGGAAGATCTCGTAGCCCGTGCTCGTCTGGCTCTTCATGGTGCCGTCGATGTTGCGCTCGGGGAACCCGCCGAACTCGTCGATGGCCAGGAAGTGGTCGAAGTTCCACGCCTTGTAGACCTTGTCGCGGTTCCAGTTAGAGGCGTAGTTGGGGTGCATGGCGTAGGTGCTGTAGCCCAGGTTCTTGAACTGGCGCGCCAGGTTGTCCACTGGGTCGAGCTTGAAGGTGGAATAGGGGTACTTGCCTGCGCCGATGTAGCCCAGCGAGTTGCCGGTGAGGAACTCGAACTCAGAGTTGCAGGTGCCGCCGCCGTGCACGTCCACGAACAGCTCGCCGCGGTAGAGCGCGTCGTTGATGCTGTTGAAGTACTTGGGGCCCTCGTAGCCGCACCGCAGGCCGTCGAAGTCGGCGAGGTCGGCGAAGGACTCGTTCATCACCACGATCACCGTGGGCTTGATCTCGTCAAACTGCGCGGTGGCCTGCTGGCGCTGCTCGCTCGAGCCAATGCCCTGCTTGTAGGTGTTGGACAGCTCGGCGGTGGCGGCCTCGGCGGCCTCGGTGCTGTAGTCCTCGGGCTTGTGGACCGGCATGTCCTGCAGCACGGCGATGAAGGTGGGCAAGAAGCCCTGCTTCTCGTAGAAGTTGATGGAGTACCAGTACATGATCTGCACCTGGAAGTGCCGCATGTAGTTGGGTACCAGCACCAGCGCCGCGCACAGGGCGAGCGAGGCCAAGCCGCGCCCGGTGTCGAGGCCCACGTGTCCGCGCTTGGCGTCGTCCGCCTGGACGCTCCAGCTGGGGTGCAGCAGCGCAAGCACGCAGATGCCTGCCATGGTGAAGACGGTCCCCGTGATGGCGCGCGGATCGAGCGCGTAGGTGTATTGGTTGCTCACGGCCGCGGCGGTCCCCAGGGCCAGAAGATCGTTGGGCAGGATGGCGGCGTTCTTGAACTTGCGCACGAAGTACTGCGCCAGGCCGATGAAGGCGTAGGCTACGGCCGTGATGAGCGCGGCCGAGCCATGGCGGCGCCCCACCAGGTAAAAGAAGCCGGTGACCAGCATCAGAAGGGCCATCTCAAGCCACCAGTAGGTGGGGCCGTACAGGCACACCGCCCAGCTCCAGGGCCATTCGAGCATGAGCATCGAGAGCACGCCGTAGAGGATGAACAGGCCCCACTCGAGCTTGTGGCGCCGGGTGACGTCGAGCGCACGGAAGCGCGCGAACAGCTCCTCGCGCCTGATGACGACCTGTGAGAGAGCCACGATGGCAGGTGCCACGAACAGCGGCGCGATTGGCGCGAAGAAGCGATTGTCAATGAGTCCCACAAAGCCCCAAACGGCAAGGCCAAGCAGGGCAATACCATAGAGCGCGTTCCAGCGCAGGGTGTTGCGGCCCACCTCGTTGCCAATCGAGCGCTGAGTGAGCACGTACCTGCTGGAAAGGGCAATATGGGCAGCAAATCCGGCTAGAAAGATCAGCCCGGCCAAGAATGAGAACATAGGGAATCCTTACCGGCCCCGCAGAATCGTGCGTGCGGAGCATGCGGACGATACAACGGCCTGATTGTATGAGATGGGACCGGTTTGGCCGGTAACCCCACGTAAACACTACGAACATAAGCTTGATGAAATATTCTGCCGTGCGTGGGACAAAGGGGCAGGATTGAGGGGCTGTATCAAAAGCCCCTGAACAGATGGCCCGCAATCACAGAATCGGCTGTGGCTGCGGGCCATCGTTTGTGCGCAAGGGGCG
>CACXFC010000166.1 GCA_902766835.1 uncultured Coriobacteriaceae bacterium
GTTCTTGGGTCGAATGATTGGGTCATTCCTCTCAGCCGGGCCAAATCCCCAGCTCCCCGTGTGTGTCCATTATAGCAGAGGTGGACTGGCAGGCAAAACTGCAGGTAGAACGGCACAAAAGCCACTGAGTTTCCTGCTGTCTTTCTCGTCCATAGAGTCCATCTTCACGCCTCGAGCACAGCCCACCTAGTCCATCTAGTCGCCCCAGGTCCACGCCCTCGGGTGGACTGTTTGGTGGACTGGAAGGCCGAAATACCCAAAACGGTAATGCCGTATCCCGATCGTCAAGCTGCAGCCGGTATCGCACCGGATGCAATGTCGGCCGCAACCCCTGCCAAGCTTACGGCCAATCTCAAGGCGCCCAGTGCCCCACCCAAGGCGCATTCGCCTCGGACTCGGGGAAGAGATGACGCTCTTCAACGCCATGGGCATACTCGTCGAAGCGGTCGACAGTTCCTAAGCGAATGATGACTTCGTCGGGGAACTTGTCACCGACGGCATAGAGCTGACTCCCGCACAGTTCGCAGGAGCAGCGGAGCTTGCCGGGCGTGGACTCGTAGGCAAGCACGTGCTCGGAGCCGTGCGTCACCTCGAAACTCCCCCGCTTTGCGCGCACGTTGGCGGAGAAGGCAGCACCGCTGGACTTGCGGCAGTAGCTGCAGTGGCAGTAGGTGACGGTTCGCAGTGGCTCGAACGCTCGATAGGCGACAGCGCCGCATAGGCAGCTTCCCTCAATCATGAGACCCTCCTTGTAGTGGCTGACTTCGGATGATACATATGACAACGGTGATTCCCGCGACGGTCCGTTCTGATGGCTATCGTAACCTGCTGTCCAAGAAGGCCCAGATCTCGTCTAGAACCGCCTGACTCCAGAAGCTCGCCTCGTGCAAACCCCCGTCAACCACAAAGGCCTGCACGTCAGCACCCGCCGCATCGAGCGCGTCTGCCATGCGAGTGACCTGAGTGACCTCGATCCAAGGATCAGCCGTGCCCACGCCCAAGAGAAAGGCGGGAAGGGCATCGGAGCGCTCTGCATTCACGTAGTTGATGGCCGAGAGGCTACTCTTCATAGCGCGCCTTTCCTCGACCGTCCCCACGAGTAGTTTGCCCTTGATGGGGTCGAAGTCGTGCCCAGGCTCGTTGTAGTCACACCAGGCCTCAAAGTCTGAGGGCCCAAAGCAACCCACAACGGCGCTGACGGCATCCGAGAAGCCAGCCCACTCGTCCGTCTCGAACCTTGGGTCATCGGCTGTCACACCCACCAGCTGGGCCATATGCGACCCGGACGACGAGCCCCACACAGCCACGCGCTCAGCATCGATCCCAAAGGCTGCCGCATGCGCCCTCAAGTAGCGGATGGCACACTTGACATCCATGAGGGCTGCAGGGAGCGGTGCCTCATCGGTCACGCAATTGCGATGCCCCACGGTGGCAACCACAAACCCGCGTCGTGCGAGCTCTCCCATCTGAGGCAGCTGCCAGCCCTGGTCGGGCGTCATCCAGCCGCTGCCGGGAATGAACACCACCAGAGGAAACGATGGCTTTTCCTCTGCATGGTCTGTAGCCCAAGGATAGGCGATGGTCAAGGTGAGCTCCACACCGGCCTGTGTGGAGTAGACGACGCCTGACTTGATCTGGTACATGCCTTCTAGCTGCGGATTGTTTGTAAAGTGCTCAAGCTTGACGGACATCTGTCGCTCCTTTCAGAGGCGGGACGGGGTCCGAAGACCCCGTCCCTAAGGAAGGGAATGTACTAGGCAGCCTGCTAGGCGCTCTTGGAGACATTGCGTACTCCCCTTACCTTGTGCAACCCAACGATAGGACCTCGTCTGCCCAGTTCCTTCGCACCAAGGTACGCCGCAATCTGCTCGCCCAAAATGGACAGAAGAACGCAAGGATGGGTGGACAGTTTTCATCCATCTCTTGTTGACGAAACCTTAGACACCTGCTTGCAGACTTGTGACTCATACAAACTGTCCATATAGAGTTGTCCCAATCTGTCCATTTGTACCGAACAGATTGCCTCATACGATGTCATCGTAAGTAGGTTGTCTGGACCCAACGCGCCAGACAAAGAGGAAGGGGACGAAATGGCAGTTGATAACAGGCAGATCGCCGAGGACGTACTTGCGGCCGTCGGCGGCAGGGAGAACATCGTCAGCGCGACGAATTGCATGACGCGTCTGCGCTTGACGCTCAAGGACAACGGCGCTTCCGTCGATGACGAGGCTGTGAAGGCCATCAAGGGCGTCCTCGGCGTCAATCGCGCCGGCACCCAGTACCAGGTCATCATCGGCCAGAATGTGACCAAGGTCATGGCAGAGCTCTCCACCATGGGTATCGAGGGCGGTACCCCGGTCGACGAGAAGCTCGACGACATCGACGAGAAGGAGCCCTTTACGCTCAAGTCCGTTGGCAGCACCATCATGAACTACCTCTCCAAGACCATGGTCGCCATCATCCCGCTCATGATGGCCTGCGCCATGTTCCGCACCATAGCCTCGGTCATGGGCCCGACCATGCTCAACGTCTGGGCCGCGGACAGTGAGATCTACAACCTCTTCAACAACTGGCTCTACGATGCCGGCTTCTACTTCCTGCCCATCATCCTGGGCTGGTCCGCCGCCAAGCAGCTGGGTTGCTCTCAGGTCCTGGGCATGATGATGGGCGGCGTCCTCATGGCGCCCGAGCTGCAGGCCATCGTGACGGCGGCGGCCGAGTCTGGCGCTACCAGCATGAGCATCTACGGAATTCCTGCGCCCATCGCAATGTACTCCACCACCGTGCTTCCCATCATCCTCTGCATGCCCGTCCTTGCCCAGGTGGAGAAGCTCTTCAAGAAGGTCCTGCCCGACGTGCTCTCAACCGTCTTCGAGCCCTTCCTGACCATGCTCGTAATGGTGCCCATTGCCCTGTGCGCCCTCGCGCCTCTCGGCTCCTGGCTCGGCGATGGCATCGGCAACTTTATGTTCGCCCTTGGCAACGCCGGCGGCATCGTCACCATCCTGGCCATCGGCATCATTGCGGCCTCTTGGGAGTTCCTCGTCATGACCGGTATGCATCAGGTGCTCATCACCCTTGGCATCACCGCGCTTGCCCAGAACGGTTTTGACACTTGCGTCTTCATTGGCGGTATGACGGCTAGTGCCGCCTGCTGGGGCATGGGGCTCGGCGCCTTCCTGCGCCTTAAGGAGCGCGACGAGAAGAGCACCCTGCTTAGCTTCTTCATCTCTGGCCTCATCGGCGGCATTACCGAGCCGGCACTCTATGGCTGTGGCTTCAAGTATCCTCGCACCTTCATCGGCCTCGCCGTCGGTGGCTTCGTGGGTGGCATCATCGCAGCTATCGCCGGTGCCAAGGTGTACGTAATCGGCAACGCAAGTGTCCTTTCACTCATCGCGGCCTATGCCGCAGGCGGCACGACCAACCTCATGATGGGTGCTGGCGCTGGCATCATCGCCTGCCTCGTCACCGCTGCCATGGTGTACTTCTTCGGCTTCACTCCCGAACAGCTTGAGGAGGATGCAAAGGCGGCTCAGCTCGGATAAGTCATAGGGGCCGACCGAACTGGAAGTGCCCTTCCCTATCCTACCCTGGGAGCAAGGAGCTCCCAGGGTTTGCGCCTAACGGCTTACAATGGGTATGCAGAACCTTCTGATCGACCAAGGGGACCAAGATGCCCGCACGACGTCGCACCAACCTGCTCTTCTCACTCGACAAGTCTTCCAAAGTCCCCCTCTATCAGCAGATCTACCAGACCGTGCGCTCGGCCATAGCGGAGGGCGCGCTCGTAGAGGGGGATCGGCTGCCTTCGATTCGCACGCTCTGCCGTGAGCTTGACGTCTCACACACCACCATTGAGCAGGCCTATCTTCAGCTGAGCGTTGAGGGCTACGTCGCGACGAAGCCGCGGTCGGGCTACGTGGTAGAGCACGTGGACACCGAGTTCCTCTCGATGCCTAGGAAAGAGATTGCATCGCAGGTAGAAGAGGTGCTTGCCAGAAGAAGCAAGTTCACCTTTGCCGCGGGGCAGATCCGGGGCAAAGGAGCCCGATACAACTTCTCCTTCGCTGACCTAAGGCCAGGCTCGTTTCCCGCTGACGAATGGCGCAGCCTGGTGGGAGAGGTGCTTTATGCAAGTACGGCCAAGGAGGCGGACCGCTATGCCTATGCCGACGAGCCAAGCTTGCTTAGCCGCGAGCTGGCCCGTTATCTGGGAAGGACCCGCGGGGTGCGTTGCGTGGATGAGCAGGTGTTGGCAACGGCAGGCACGGCTTACGCCCTCTCCACCGTCCTCTCGCTCTTTGACAGGCGTCACGACCTCTTTGGCATGGAGGAGCCAGGCTACCCGACTGCCGTGCAAGTGGCGCACGGGGACGGCTTTGATGTTGTGCCACTGCCTATCACGGGAAGTGCGGAAGTCTATTTCGCGGCTCTCGACCAGCTGCGACCGAAGATTCTCTTCGCAACGCCCTCTCATCAGTTCCCCACTGGTGCCGTAATGAGCATCGACCAGCGCACGCGCCTGATCAGGTGGGCAGAGGAGCATGACGCCTACATCATCGAGGACGATTCCTGCAACGAATACCGCTACGACGTGGACCCCCTGCCGTCGCTCCAGTCACTCGACGTGTATGACCGCGTCATCTACCTCGGAAACCTGTCCAAGGTCCTGAGCCCCAGCCTACGGGTGGCCTATCTGGTCCTGCCGCCTCGGCTCCTCGACCGCTACCTGGACCGCCATGCGCATGACCACCCCACGCTCCCCTGGATCGAGCAGGAGGTGCTCGCGCGCTTCATAGGCGAGGGACTCCTCGAACGGCAGGTGCGGCGCATGCGTCGCGACATGCATCGTGCCCATGACCTTCTGGAAGATGCCCTCGACGCTGAGTTTGGCGACCGCATCGGGCTCTCGGGCATCGGCGCGGGCATGCACCTCTACGCTGCGGTCGACAACGGCATGTCCCACGACGAGCTGCTGCTCTCCGCCCGGGCCCACGACGCCAACGTCTTCGGGACCAAGCACATGTGGTTCTCCAAGCCCATCCCCGAGCCCCGCGTGATGATCGGCTTTTCCGCCATAGCGCTTGAGGACATCGCGCCAGGCGTTGCCGCACTGCGCGAGGCGTGGCTGAACAAGTGAGACGGGCAGCCCGTCTCCGGCAGCCCGCCTCAGTAACCTCCCAACCTACGTGAGTTCGCACAATTGAAAGGAACGACGATGCATAAGATCTCCCCCACCCTTCCCGCCGACTTCCTGTGGGGCGGCGGCTTTGCGGCACACCAAATGGACGGCGCCTATGACGAGGGAGGCAAGGGGCTTTCGGTCACCGACATCTCGGCGCTGCGGCGCGACCTGCCCATCGAGCAGCGCAAGCAGACCGACCTCTCACGCGACCGCGTGCGTGAGCTGCTGGCAGACGACTCGCTGACCTTCCCCAAGCGCTGGGGCATCGACTTCTACCATCGCTATGAGAGTGACCTGGCCCTGCTCGGCAGGGAAGGCTTGGGCCTCAACGCCTTCCGGACCTCCTTCCACTGGAGCCGCTTCTTCCCCACGGGCGACGAGGCGGAGCCCAACCCCGAGGCCTTCACCTACTACGATGCCCTGCTTGACGCCATGGTCGCCAACGGCATGGAACCGGTCATGACGGTGAGCCACTACGAGATGCCCTTGGCGCTGGCCCTGGACCATGCCGGTTGGCTGGACCGCGCGACCATCGACAAGTTCGTCCGCTACTGCCAAGTGCTCTTTGACCGCTATCACGACAGGGTGAGGCGTTGGATCCTGGTCAACCAGATCAACATGGTTGCCCACGAGGGATTCAACCACCTGGGCGTGCCCACCGACGAGACCGACAATCCCGTGCAGGCCCGCTACCAGGCCCTCCACCACGAGATGGTTGCTTGCACCTTGGCCACGGCCTACGCCCATGAGCACTACCCCGAGCTCGAGATTGGCGTCATGGAGTACGCGGACCTCAGCTATCCCGCGACGTCCAAGCCCGAGGATGTGCTGGCAACCTACCAGCGCAACCAGATGGAGCTCTTCCCTGCAGACGTGCTCGCACGCGGGTGCTACCCCGGCTATGCGCGGCGCTTCTTTGCCGACCATGGCATCGAGGTGATCTTTGCCCCCGATGACGAGGTGGCCCTTGCCGCCCACACGGCTGACTTCGTCTGCTTCTCCTACTACCTCACGGACACCTGCTCTGCCGCAAGCCGCGCTGCCGGCGAGCAAGGCAAGGGAGACACCCTGCCCAACCCCAACCTCGAAGCTAACCCCTGGGGCTGGGCGGTTGATCCAGTCGGCCTGCGCTACACCCTCAACGTCTTCTGGGACCGCTACCAGAAGCCGCTCTACGTTGTGGAGAACGGCTGCGGCTTCCACGAGGAGCCAGATGCGGACGGCGTCGTGCACGACCCCTACCGCGTCAAGTTCTACCGCGACCACGTGAGGCAGCTGCTCGAGGCGCGGGCCGACGGGGTGGACGTTCGCGGCTATTTCGCTTGGGCGCCCCTGGACATCGTGAGCGCCTCCAGCTGCGAAATGTCCAAGCGCTATGGCTTCATCTACGTTGACCAGGACGACATAGGCCAGGGTAGCGGCCGACGCGTGCCCAAGGAGAGCTTTGACTGGTTCAGGCGCCTGGTCACGAGCAACGGGGCGGAGCTGTAGGGACATCGGACACATGCGGACGGCAGACTGCGGACGGGAGGCGTCGATGACAGGAGACGCATGAGCCTGTCGGCAAGGCACGCGTGGGTCCCTACCGTTCGCCGATTCGGCATGCCTCCTCCGAAGGACCTCGGGAGGCGTGTGGACTGCCGTTTTGGACTATTGTGGACTGGCGATAAAAAAGGCCGCTCTACCTGCGGCCACATTATCTTCTCGGGTAATGCGCATTACCCGGGCCAGGTTGGAGGGTCAGGGCCGCGCCGGGCCTAATCTCAGCTTACGCGGGGGAGACTATCTCGTGCGTGAGCCTAACGTGCGCGAGAGCCGCGCAGCGCTCCGCGTGTGACACGGCGTGCGCCAGCCCCCTATTCGGATGCCTTTGTAACGCAAGGTGTCGAGATATGAGCGGCTCCCATGACATCGTGTCATGGGAGCCGCGCTTCAAGCCAAAAGCCCTGGTTCGCTATGCCATTACCCGAGAAGCTCGTTTGCCCATTCGTCAATCTTGGTGCTGATGCCATCGGGGTAGTCGACGAACGAGTCAAGGCGGTCCTCGTCGACGAACCCAGGGTTCTCCCACCACTCCGGGATGACTGCGCCGAAATGCGCGTAGCTGCCGCAGGAGCCGCACCACGTCCACACGGTCCCACGAGGACTCGATAGCTCAGGCCTGTGCATGAGCACGTGGGCATGGCACTCCCCGCACGCTGGGCACGCTCTGGGGAACGGGCCTCTCTCGTTACCAAGAGAGGCGTATACCTCCACCATCCTGTCGTCCTCGCGCCACATGCCCCACCGCCTTACGACACGTCTGCCCGCAGGTGGTACCTCCCGCAGTGCAGGCAGCGGAAGAGCTGGCCGGTGAACCAGCCGTTCCTGACCATCTCCTGGCGCGCGCCCTCCCAACCGTCGAGCGACCCGTCCGCCTCGAAGAGGTCGTCCGCTATCCCCATCCCCTCGAGCTCGGCGGTCCCCACGGGGCCGATGTAGGCGCAGTAGTCGCCGCAGCAGGCCATCCAGTCGCCCTCCTGCCAGCTGACGTAGCCGGGCGTCCTGTGGAGCAGCTCGTCGGTCGCCTCGGGGTCGTCGACGCGTGGCACGCCGGTGTTGAACTCACCGTGGAACCTCGCGGCCGCCCTCCCCGAGGCTATGCACCACGGGCAGACGTAGTCGACGTCCTCGGCGGTGTACATGCCCTGGTAGAAGAGGTTCCCCGCCTCCCCGCAACAATCGCACGTCCCCTCGAAGCTCTCGAGGATGTCCAGCTCGTACAGGTTGGGGTGGTACCTGAAGTGCGGCAGCTCCCTCGATCCCGACATGGTCCCTCCGGATTTCTTGCGACTTCATTTTATGTAGGTAACCCGCCCCTAAAGCACCCAAGCAGGGACGTATAGGCAGTCGCGGCTGGCATGGCCCACGCGCTCCTTCATGCACACCACGCCACCGGTGCCCCGCTCCAAGCCGGAGCGGTCGAGCAGCCCGAACGCCGATGGCGCAGACCTCCTCGGGCTCGCGCCGCGCTTCACCTCGATGGGCGTGAGCGTGCCGTCGCGTTCGATGACGAGGTCGATCTCCCTCGCGTCACGATTGCGATAGAACCACAGCTCCGAGTTCTCCCCCGAGTTGTTGAGCGTCTTGCGCACCTCCGAGACCACGTAGTTCTCGAAGAGGTCCCCTCCCTTGGCGCCCGCCGCCATGGAGGTGGGGCTCGTCCAGCGCCCGAGCCATGCGGCCAGGCCCGTATCGGTGAAGTAGAGCTTGGGCGTCTTGACGGCGCGCGAGAGGGCGTTGTCGGAGTAGGGCCGCAGCAGGAAGATGCTCGCGTAGGTCTGCCGTCGGTGGGCCAGATGAGCGCAGGGTTCACGTGGTGGACCGCAGCGACGTCCTCGCGGGCGAGGCGGGTGGCCTCCACGCCAAGCACGTGGTGGCGCACGCCAAGAGAGAGTCCTTTACACCTTGCGGCCGATCTTTTGCGAGAAGCGGTCTTTCTCCATCCGGTCAGGCACCGTGGTCGGGTATTCTCCCCCGAAGCAGGCATAGCAGAAGGGTCCAGCGATAGATGCAATCGAGAGCATCTGCTCCACACCGAGATACCCAAGCGAGTCCACTCCAATATGGCGAGCAATCTCATCGGGAGACATCTGGTTCGCAATCAGTTTGTCGGCGCTGTCGATGTCCACCCCATAGAAGCAGGGGGCCACGAAGGGAGGCGCGCTGATTCTGAGATGCACCTCACGAGCTCCCGCCAAGCGCATCAGGCCTACCGTGTGACGGATGGTGGTGCCCCTCACGATCGAGTCATCGATGAGCACCACACGCTTCCCCTTGATAACGGAGCGAATGGGGTTGAGCTTGAGGCGCACGCTCGACTCACGCATGGGCTGGTCTGGTGCGATGAAGGTCCTGCCTACATACTTGTTCTTAGTGAATCCTATGGCATAGGGTATTGCGGAAGCGCATGCGTATCCGACAGCCGCATCGAGCCCAGAATCGGGAACACCGACAACAATGTCTGCCTCAACGGGAAAGGTTTGAGCGAGAAAGGCCCCAGCCCGCTGTCGAGCCAGACTCACGGACTGTCCGTCAACCACCGAATCGGGCCGCGAGAAGTAGATGTGCTCAAAGACGCACAGCCTCTTGGGCTTCTTGCCACAGTGGCTCGTATCGCTATGGACTCCAAGATCGTCAACCGTCACGACCTCCCCGGGCATCACGTCTCGTACGAAATGGGCCGACACGGCATCCAATGCGCAGGTCTCCGAAGCAAACACGACGACGCCGTCGTCGGTGCGCCCCATGCAGAGCGGACGGAAGCCATGGGGGTCGCGCGCGGCAACGAGCTTTGCCGGACTGGCGAGCACCAGCGAGTACGCCCCTTCCAGACGGTCCATCACGGCGCTGACAGCCGCCTCGATGCTCGACAGGCGCAGCCGCTCCTCCACGATGAGGTAGGCGATGACCTCGGTGTCGCTCGTCGTGTGAAAGATAGACCCGCGGTCCTCGAGAACGTCGTGCAGCTCGGAGGAGTTGGTGATGTTCCCGTTGTGAGCGAGCGCCATCCGGCCCTTGCGGTGGTTTACAACCAGTGGCTGGGCATTAGCAAGGCGGTCGGTACCCGTGGTGCTGTAGCGCACATGCCCTACGACCATGTTGCCCGCGCCCAATGCGGTGAGGGCGCGGGCATTGAAGACGTCATCCACCAGCCCAACACCCTTGTGGGTACTGAACACCCCATCGTCGACTACGGCCATACCAGCACTCTCTTGGCCTCGATGCTGCAAGGCAAACAGCGCGTAGTACGAGAGGGTTGCAAGGTCCCTCGTCACCGGGGCACGCATACCCAAGACTCCGCATTCCTCATGAGGCATCGTCGAACCCTCCCAAACATAGCGCGAGACAGCAACATGGCTACCGAGAATAACGTCCGAGCCGTCTCACACACCATCCACGACCTGTACGTCCGTGGCATCAAAAAGAATCTCGACGCCAAGTCCAGTGGACCACCCCCAAACGGCCTCACAGCTCCCCAGTAGGTCCCAAGTGCCCCCTCATGCCGGCTCAGGGCATCCGTTGCCAGCACGAGGGGCCTGCCATCGGCGCCGCCTTCTCGTATCTAAGACGAAGGCCCTATTGGGCAATCAGCCTGGCGCTACCGCAAACCCACTGCCTCACGTATAGACTGCTCGTAGATCTGCAGCCCGGCCTCCAGCTGGGCATCGGTCATGACAAGCGGTGCCAGGAAACGGATCACGTTGCTTGCTGTGCCTGCGCTCTCCATCAGCAGGCCACGGCGGAGGGCGCCTCGAATGATGCGACCCGCCAGCTCGGTCGCCGGCTCCTTGGTCACAGGGTCGCACACAAACTCGACGCCGCACATGGCACCCAGTCCCCGCACGTCTCCAATGACGGGCAGCTCCGCCTGCAGGGACTGCAGGCGTGCCATGAAGGTCGCGCCAATGCGGGCTGCAACCTCCTCCATGTGCTCCCGCTCGAACACGTCCATCACCGCAAGCGCCGCAGCACAGGCAAGCGGGTTTCCGCAGTAGGTACCGCCGATCGTCCCCATGGGAACGTGGTCCATGATGTCGGCCGATGCGACAATCGCGCTGATGGGCACGCCCGCACCCATCGACTTGGCCGTCGTCAGGATGTCCGGCGCACACCCCGCTTCCGCCCAGTACTCGCTGGCAAAGTAACGTCCGGAGCGGCAGTTACCGCATTGCACCTCATCTGCTACAAGCAGGATGCCGTGCTCGTCACAGAGGCGCCGCACAGCCTGGACCCAGGCTATTGGCGCAGGGACGAAGCCACCCTCGCCTTGGATGGGCTCCAGAAGCACGCATGCGCACTCGTCGGCAGGCGTCCCCTCGTCAAGCACGCGCTCGAGCTCGCCGAGGTAGTAGGAGATGGCCTCAGCCTCGGAGAGGCCCTCCGGGGCACGGTACAGATAGGGGTACGGCGCGCGGTAGATACCCGCAGGAAAGGGCCCCATCCCCAGCGAGTAGGATTTCTTGGCCGTGAGCGCCATCGTGAGGTTGGTGCGGCCATGGAAGGCACCGCTGAAACAGATCACGTTCGGCCGTCCCGTCGCCGCTCGGGCGACCTTTATCGCATTCTCGTCGCACTCGGCGCCGGAGTTGGCAAAGAAGGCCTTCTTGTGCTCGCCCCGCACGGGAGCCTTTGCCGCCAGCCGCTCGGCAAGCTCGATGTAGCCCTCATGCCCAACAATGTTGAAGAGGGCGTGAAAGTAGCGTCCTGCCTGGTCGCGGACCGCTGCCACGACCTCGGGATGCGAGTAGCCGATGTTGAGCACCCCCACGCCACCAATCCAGTCAAGAAGGCGGTTGCCATCGACGTCCTCGATCATCGCCCCGTCTCCCCTTCCGACAAAGACCGGGTACGTTGTCGTGCAGAGCGCTCGTGGCACCGAGGCGTCCCTGCGGGACAAAAGCTCCCTCGTCTGTGGCCCAGGTATGTCGCAGATGACCTCAGGCAATGATTCGCGCAGGCCCATCTTGTTCTCCTATCTCTCGTCCGACGCCTTTTCGTCCGTCGCTACTTCTTGAAGCTCGTCCAGATCTCCTCGTAGGACGCCTGGGCATCAACGCTGAGGTTGTCGATGTAGACGCAGCTTGCCATCTGGTCCGGCGTGGGATTGAGCGCCTCGTTGTCCGTGTACTCGCTCCCAAGGATATCGAGGGCGGCCATGTTGGGATTGACGTAGGGCAGCTCCTCCGAGCAGGCGGCAGAGACCTCGGGACGCAGGATGTAGTCTATGAACTTCATGGCGTTGTCATAGTTTGCGGCTCCCTTGGCAATGCACCAGTTGTCCTCGTTGATGATCGCGCCTTCGGACGGATACACGTACTCGATGTCGGGGACCTCCCGTGACGCGAGCACGAGCTCGGCGTTCCAGTTGTAGGCAATGGCGCAGTCACCCGAGATTAGGGACGCCTTGGCGTTGTCCGAGTCGAAGATCTTGACGTTCTTCTTCATGGTCATGAGCTTGTCTGCGGCGGCGGCGAGCTCATCTGGGTCGGTGGTGCTAGCGTCGTGGCCCAGCACGAGGTTGGTGATGCCAATCACGCAACGCGCGTCATCCAGCACGAGAATGCTGTTCTCATAGGCCGGATCGAAGAGATCCGCATACCCCTCGATGGGCTTGTCGACCATCGACGAGTTGTAGGCAAGGCCCGCCATGGCAACCATGTAGGGGACCGAATAGGCGTTGTCGGGATCGTAGGACATACCCAAGTACGAGGACCCGATGTTGCTAAAGTTCTCGAGCCCGCCCGTGTCCAGAGGTTCGAGCATGTCCTGTGCGATGAGCTTTGCCACCATGTAGTCGCTCGGCTGGACGATGTCGTAGGTGCCCTCAGTCTCAGACCGCAGCTTGGCATAGAGATCCTCGTTGGTGGAGTAATACGATACGTTGACCGTGATGCCCGTCTCGTCTTGGAAGCTCTGCAGCACTGACTCCGGCACGTACTCAGTCCAGATGAACAGGTTCAGCTCGCCCGCATCGGAGGCGGCAGACCCACCCGAGGACGAGCCTCCGCATCCGACGAGCCCACCAAGGATGCCGCCTGTGGTCGCAAGACTCGCGGTCCGCAGGAAGGAACGCCTGCTCAAATATGCCCCCATCGGCGTATGTTCGCCACTTTGCTCGTAAGCCTTCATTTTCATCACTCCCTTGCGCGCCTGTCGCGCAATCTGTTTGTCGCGTGCATCATCGTGTCTATGCCGTTACCCTCCAATCACTCGCTTCTATGCCTGCTCAGTAGGTCGGACTGGGTGAGGACCACAAAGATGACCGTGAAGAGCAGAAGGATTGCCGAGAGGGCGTTCACGGATGGCGGCACGCCCATCTTGATGGACTCCATGACCTTGAGGGGAAAGACGGACGTCTTGCCGTTGACGAAGTAGCTGATGATTACGTCGTCGATGGAGAGCGTAAAGGCAAGCAGGGCGCCGGCCCCAATACCTGGGGCGAGCACGGGCACGGTAATGTTCCAAAAGGTCTGGACACGGTTGGCACCAAGGTCGAGGCTCGCCTCTTCCACCGATACGTCATAGCCTGCCAGGCGCGCCCGCACATTGAAGACCACGAAGGGAATGCAGAAGGTCGTATGCGCTATCACGAGCGTAAGCATGCCCCGGGGCACCTGCGCCTGGGCAAAAAGCACCAGGAGCGAGATTCCCATCACGATCTCGGGGATGACCACCGGGACGTAGAGCAGGGCATCAATCAGGGCCTTGCCGCGAAACCTATAGCGGTACATGCCCACGGCGACGAGCGTCCCTATCACCGTGGAGAGCAGCGTGCTCGTAAGGGCTATCAGCATCGTGTGGCCAAACGCCTCCATGAGCGCCGCCTGGCTCCCGTCAAAGAGCCGCTGGTACCACATGAGCGAGAAACCCTTCCAAGTGAGGTAAGGGCGCGACTCCGTGGCGTTGAACGATCCGGCCACGACAACCGCGATGGGCAGGAACAGGAAGAGGTAGACCAGGACGCAGTAGATGGCGTTGCGAACCGTGCGCCCTCGCTTTGACAGGGTCATGACAGACCTCCTTTCTCCTCATGAGGAAAGCTCAGACGCCCAGGGCATCCATGTCGCCGCCCATGCGCTGATAGGCGCGGACCAAGACGATGGTGATGAGAATCAACATGATCGATAGGGCTGCACCGAGCGGCCAGTTGTTGGCGCTCTGGAACTGACGTTCGATCAGGTTGCCGATCATGTCGGCATTGCCCCCGCCCAGGATGTCGGAGACGAAGAAGTAGCCCAGACACGGAATGAAGACCATGATCGAGCCGGAGAAAATGCCGCTCGAGGTCAGGGGCAGTATGACGCGCAGGAAGGTCTCGGACCTGCGCGCCCCAAGGTCCGCAGAGGCCTCGATCAGGCTCCCGTCGAGCTTCTCGATGGCGGAGTAGAGAGGCAGCACCATGTAGGGGAAGAGGCAGTACACCATGCCGAAGACCGTCATCGGCGTCGTGTAGAGCAGGTCGATCGGGGCGTCTATGAGCCCCAGCCCCATGAGGACGCTCGACAGCCAGCCGGTGCCCGAGAAGAAGGTCTTCCACCCGTACACCCGAACCAGCGAGTTTGTCCAGAACGGGATGATCACGAGCATATAGAAGACCGACTTGTGCCGGCTCGAGGTGCGCGCGATGATGTAGGCGAACGGATAGCCGACCGCCACGCATAGCGCCGTGGTGGCCCCGGCGATCAGCACCGAGCGCAGGTAGATCTGAAGATAGTCGGCATTGAGCAAGTTCGCGTAATTCTTGGTGGTGAACTCGAACACGGCATTGCCAAACTCGTCCTGCCCGCAAAAGCTCAGGCCGAGCACGTATATGAGCGGCACGGCAACGAACACGAACAGCCACAGCGCCGCAGGCGCGACCATGGTGAAGGCCGCCAAGGTCTCGCCACGCAACCTCTTGCCCATATCCCCTCCTCACATAGCCCAATCAGACGAGCCGAATCGACTCGAGCGCTGTGTAGAGCTCGTTGTCCCTGTTGTGAATCAGCACGCAGTCATCGGGTTCCCAATAGGGGAAGACGACCTCTCCGGGCTTGGGTAGCTCGTCGCCCGCTAAGCGCTCGAAGCGCACCTCGTTGCTGTTAGGGAGCACGACGTTGCACTTGATCACGGATCCGACGTAGATATAGTCGCGCACCACCCCATAGAGCGAGAACCCTTCCCGCGGCTCCAGGGACACCCGCAACTTCTCCGGCCGCACGGAGATCGTGACGAACTCGCCAAAGCGGAAGCCCTCCTGCGGCGCGACGGTGACATTGCCGTTCTCGAGCCCCACCGAGATCCTCTTGGTGGTATCAACCTCATTCACGCAGCCCTCGAAGATGTTGGTCTCGCCGATGAAGGTGGCGACGAACTTGGTCTGAGGCCGCTCGTAGATCTCCTCTGGGGTCCCAAGCTGGTCGAGCACGCCATCGTGCATCACGGCGATGCGGTCGCTCATCGTCATGGCCTCTTCCTGGTCATGCGTGACGTAGACGAAGGTGATGCCGAGCTTGCGCTGGAGACGCTTAAGCTCGAGCTGCATCTGCTTGCGCAGCTTGAGGTCCAGGGCGCCGAGAGGCTCATCAAGCAGCAGCACTGTGGGGTGCATGACCAGCGCCCGCGCGATGGCAACCCGCTGTTTCTGCCCGCCCGAGAGCTGTGCAGGATAACGCCGCTCGAATCCCTCGAGCTGCACGAGCTCGAGGATGTCACTGACGCGCGTTGCGATGTCCGCCTTGGGGACCTTCGCGATCCTGAGGCCATACGCAACGTTGTCAAAGATCGTCATGTGCGGAAAGAGGGCGTAGCTCTGAAAGACGGTGTTGACGTTGCGCTCGAAGGGGGCCTTTCCCGCAACAGGGTTCCCCTCGATGCAGATCTCGCCGCTGGTGGGGTCCTCGAAGCCGGCAATCATGCGCAAGGTCGTCGTCTTGCCGCAGCCCGACGACCCGAGCAGCGTCAGGAACTCCCCCTCCCTGACCTTGAGGTTCATGTCGGATACGACGTGGTTGTCGCCGTAGTACTTGTCGACGTGCGAGACGTCCACGATGATCTTCTCGTTCACGGATATCGCCCCCAAGAGCAGCCTAGAGGGCCCACTCGCCACGCTCGCCCGTGCGGATGCGGATGACGTCCTCGATGTTGCGGACGAAGACCTTGCCATCTCCTGGCCTGCCGGTCGCACAAGACTCGCAGACCTCTCGGACGACCTCGTCAACGTGGCGGTCCTCAACGATGAGGCTGATGCGTATCTTGGGGATGAGATTGATGGTGGTCTTGAGGCCGCGTATCTCCCTGCTGCCCTGCTCGTCCGCACCGGGGGCGCCCTTCTGGGCACCGCAGCCCATCACGGTGCCGACGGTCATGCCACCCAGCGACATCTTGTCGATGATCCCCTTGACCACCTCGAGCTTCTCGGGCCTGACGATCATGACCAGCTCTTTCATGGCGTGTTCCTTCCCGTGCGCTAGTGCTCGTACCAGCCGACGACGCCTGGCGTGAGGTTGATGTTGACCTGCTTCACTTCCTGGTATTCCTCGAGGCCGTGGACGCCGAGCTCGCGGCCGATGCCGCTCATCTTGTAGCCGCCCCACGGAGCCTCGTTGAAGGTCGGGTTGTAGCAGTTGACCCAGGTGATGCCCGCCCGGATTTCCTTGATCACGCGCAAGGCGCGCGTGACGTCCGAGGTGAAGACCGCCCCCGCCAGCCCGTAGGGCGTGTCGTTGGCCAGCTCGAGAGCCTCCGCCTCGGTCCGGAAGGTCTGCACCGTGACGACCGGGCCGAAGATCTCTTCACGCACGATGGTCATGTCAGACGTACAAGCATCGAAGATGGTCGGCTCCACGAAATAGCCGTGTGCCAGGTCGCCCTCGGTCATACGGTGTCCGCCGCAGACCAGCTTGGCACCCTCGACGAGACCCTTCTCGACATAGGCCAGCACTCGCTCCATCTGCTGCCTCGACACGAGCGGTCCCATGTCGGGGTTGTCGAGCGGGTTTCCGACGGTCATCGCACGGGCACGCTCGGCCAGGCGCGCCACGAAGGCGTCATGGATGCTCTCCTCGACGATGATTCGCGACCCTGCCGAGCAGACCTCGCCCTGGTTGAAGAAGATGCCGATCATGGCCCACTCGACGGCGCCCTCGAGATCCGCGTCGGCGAATATCACGTTGGGCGACTTGCCGCCGAGCTCGAGACCGACCTTCTTGACGTTGCCAGCTGCTGCGCGCATTATCGACTGACCGGTGGCGGTGCTGCCCGTGAAGGTGACCATGTCGACGTCGGAAGAGGCGGCCATGCGCACACCGACCGTGGAACCCGGGCCTATCACGAGGTTTGCCGCGCCCGCTGGTATCCCCGCCTCCTCGAAGTCCTCGAAGAGTTTGATGGTCGACAGCACGGCATTGGAGCTCGGCTTGAACACAACGCTGTTGCCAGCCGCAAGCGCTGGCGCAAGCTTCCAGACCGCCATCAGGAAGGGATAGTTCCAAGGCGTGATCTGCGCACAGACGCCCACCGGCTCGCGCACCTCGTAGGAATGCATCGTGCCAAAACCCGCGTTGACGTCATAGACGCCACCGTAGGGCACCTTGATGAGTCCCGCGTAGTAGCGGAAGCAGTGGATGCCGTCGTCTACGTCGCCCTCGGCCTCGCGCAGGGGCTTGCCGTTCTCGAGCGTATCGAGGCGCGCGAGCTCGTCGCGGTCACGCTCGAGGATGTCGGCGAGGTGAAGCAGAATGTCGCCTCGCGTCTGGGAGTCCATGTCCCGCCAGTCCCTCGTCTGGTAGAAGGACTTCTTGGCCGCAGCTATGGCAGCTTCGACATCCTCGACGCTGCTCTGGGTCACCGTGGCGATGACCTCGCCCGTTGCCGGGTTCTCGCATTCGAGCAGCCTGCCCGAACCTCCCTCGACCCACACTCCGTCGATATAGGTCCTCTTGTGCATCTTTTCGCTCATCACGTTCCCCTTTCCATGTACTTGCACCGGCAACCGATGGGCTCATGCCCTCGTCGCGCGGACCTCCTCCAATGCCTCGCCCATGCGCACGAGCACTGCCTCCATGTCCTGCTGGGAGATGATCGCAGGGGGCTCGAAGCGAATGGTCTTGGCGTTGACGAGCGTGCCTGCGGTCATCACGCGCCGCGAGAAGAGGCCACGCGCCACCGCATAGCCCGTCTCGTGATCGACGAATTCCACCGACAGCATCAGGCCTTCACCGCGCACGTCATCGATGATGTCGGGATAGGCTTCCTTGAGATCCATGAGACCCCGCTTGAGAAAGGCGCCCTTGGACTTGCACATGCCGGGGATGTCATTGGCCAGCATGTAGCGAATCGTCGCAATAGCCGCCGCACAGCACAGGGGGTTGCCGCCAAAGGTCGGCGAGCCGAGCAGCCAAGGGTTGTCTACAAGCTCGGGCACCCACATCCTGGGGGTGCAGATGATGCCCGTGATGGGCAGGATGCCGCCGCCAAACGCCTTGCCAAAGCACATGATATCGGGCGTGACGCCCTCGTCCTCGCAACGCCACATCGTGCCGGTGCGGCCCATGCCACATTGAATCTCATCAAATATGAGCGCGACGCCATACTCGTCACAGATACGACGAACCTCGCTGAGATAGCCCTTTGGCGGCACGATGACGCCCGCCTCGCCCTGAATCGGCTCGAGGATGACTGCCGCGACCTTCTCTCCCACGGCCACGAGGTTGGCGATGGCCGATCTCACGGCCCCTGCGTCCCCAAATTCCACATGCTGAATCTGCTGCACCATCGGGGTGTAGGGCACGCGATAGGTATTCTTGCCGCCGACCGAGATGGCGCCCATCGACTTGCCATGGAAGCCATTGACCATTGATATGTACCAACGGCCACCCGTGGCGATGCGCGCGAGCTTGAGCGCCATCTCTACGGCTTCGGCGCCGCCGTTTGTGAAGAAGCACATCTGCAGGTCTCCAGGGGTGATCTCGGCCATGGCATGGGCCAGGTAACCTCGAAGCGGATCGAGCAGCTCCTGAGAATGGAGCGCCTGATGCTCAAGCTGGGCCCGCACGGCATCCATGATCTCAGGGTTGCGATGCCCGCACGTGTAGATGCCAAAGCCGCCGAGGCAGTCGATAAACTCCTCGCCATTCAGCCCGTAGCAGTAGGCTCCTTCGTCCTCCCACTCGAGAACGGCTCCTTCCTCTGAGTCATCCGATACCGATTTGCGATACTTGAGCCAGCCTGGGCTCACATACTCGTCAAAGTTGACGAGCGTCTCTTCAACCATGCGACGCTTCTCATCCGCAGGAATGTCGGCACTGTTGGTCTTTATCAGCCCCAATATGCGATCGAGCTCACAGACAACCTGCTTGTCTTCGTTCGTCATGACAGTTGGTCCTCTCATAGCTGGTTTCAACCCGACTGCCCTAGTCTGGGGAGTGCGTATTTCGGCAGCCAAAAGAGTCCGTTTTTATTCGCAGAACTAATTTGTGCCATTCGTTTGCCGGCACATGACAGATGTGTTTCATCAAATGCGAAGCCTATTTGGCCCCCTTTTCTTTCCGAATTGTTTCCGGCGATTCGAAATCTGGACACGCAGGCGAAACAAGACCCGACACGATGGGAGCGCGGCAAGGCACGCCTGGGTGTTGGCGTCATGTCGATGAAGTTGTCGGGGTCGAACTCAAGTGGGTTTCACGTCGATACGAACCATTTTTCGACGAACAGCTGTCCTTGTTTTCAACAAGTTCTAGACTATGTAGAACAGTTGTTCTCGCTCAAAGAGATCATCGCCGCATCAGATGACACCATGGACACGCTTGCCAAGCCTGGCATGCCGTCCGAGGCAGCGCGAAATGGCGTGCCTGCCCTCGTCTGGCGCCACGAGGGCACCTAAGGCAGGAAAGCTGGGCTGGACCTCTCCGGCGGGATGCTGTCACTCCTTTACACCCGACAGGCAATGCGTCACCCTGCTCAAGGCGCTCATGACTAACGCCCGCAGCTACGACTGCGCCTATTGCGTCAACCGTCGGCAGGCGTCCTGCAAGCGGTCCACCTTCGCCGCACGTGAGCTAGCAAATCTGACCGTGGACTTCTACAAGCGCAACTACATCGAGGGGCTCTTTCTCTCCTCGGGTGTGTCGGGCATCGACGAAGCCATCGAGCGCATGGTCGATTGTCTGCGCATCCTGCGCGAGGAGCTCCTCTTCAACGGATACGTCCACGAGGAGAAGACAGATGACCTACTTCGCGCACCATTGGATTAGTGACCGCATCGTCCGCATAGTGGATGCCGCCAATACGGCACGCCACCTGGTGTTGGGAAACGAGCGGGCCATGCTCATCGACACGGGCGATGGCATAGGAAGCCTACGTGCCTACGTCGTCGCACTGACGGAGGTCCCTTATGACGTGATTCTCACCCACGGCCACGTCGACCATGCAAGTGACGCCACAGAGTTCGCGGACAAGCGCGTGTACCTTCATCCCGCAGACCGGCACCTCATGAGTTACCACACGGACTCCTCCCGCAGAATCGAGTACATGCGAACCGTCAGGCACCAAGAGCCTAGAGGACTTGGCCAACCCCTGCGACTTCATGAGCTTCTCCTACTACTACAGCCGTGTGAGCGACTGGGAGTGCTGGACGAGCGGACGCGGCGATCGTATCAACCGGTGAGCAAATGAGCTCACCTCAACAGGCCACCTGTCACCAACTCACTCATTGGCAAGCATATGGTGAGTAGATTGACGTCACCGGTTTGAAGCGTGCCCACCCGGCGGTTGACCGACAAAGGCCCTGACGCATTACAAGCGATGCGATATCGAGGCTAGCTCAGGGCCTACGATACAGGCGGGTGCGGACACAGATTCGAGAGCCAGATCGCATGGGGTAGCGGGCGCGGCACCATGGTGGCACCGCTCGCCGATTTGCCTTGTCAGCACCTACTGGGTCTAGGATGCCTCTGTGACTGCCTGGGACACCCTTGCGGTTCCGCATTGGACTTCGCCAAAAAACAGCCGCTCTACCTGCGGCTCGTTTACATATACGGGTAATGCACATTACCCAGATCAGGTTGGAGGGTCAGGGCCGCTTTGGGCCCAATCTCAGCCGGCGTGCGCCAGCTCCCCTATTCGGAGGTTATTGTAGCGCAAGAAGCACGTGCCGCAACAGGCACGCATGACATCGTGTCATGGGTGCCGGTCTTGCGCTGAACCAAGGAGAACGACATGGCCAACGTCGACCGTTACGGCCATGTCCTTGGCACGCACGGCTGAATTACGCGGTCCCAGCTGCTCCACATCTTCATTGCGGAGCATCCTTGACA
>CACXFC010000167.1 GCA_902766835.1 uncultured Coriobacteriaceae bacterium
CTGGTCCCCTGGTCCCCTGGTCCCCTGGTCCCCTGGTCCCCTGGTCCCCTGGTCCCCTGGTCCCCTGGTCCCCTGGTCCCCTACCCGCACACTCCCCCGCTCCCGTCTGCGGCGAAGCAGGCCTGTAGACGACATCCTGTCCGGCAAGGTGGTTGGCGAGGAGCAGCCCGGCTTTGGAGGGGCGCCCAACCTGGTGGCCAAGTCCGAGACCGGTGCCATGCAGATCCAGTACATGGACTGGCAGGTCAAGTAGCTAGGACGGCCCACCCACGCCCGTGGGACTCCGCATGTCGAAGAGTGATGGCGCACATCGCAGGGCAAGCCCCGCAAGAAGTAGCGCTAGCTCCAGGCTATCGTACATAGTGCCGAACGAGGCGGTCGTTATGCGTGGCGGCCGCCTCGCGCGTTGTGGCCCCTCAGGCCACACTTGCTGGCCAGAAGCCCGCTTTGCCGGCGTGCCTTGCGGCGCCCCTCTCCCCTTCCGCTACCATGGGAGCCAAGGCGCGGTGCCGGCGAAAGGACGCAAGATGGCTACCTTGGCAAACATAGCGGTCATCATCTTCGAGATACTTGGCCTCCGCATCAGCATCGCCAGCCGCGGGTGGAAGATCTTTGCCTTTTACACGCAGGTCTCCAACCTGATTACGCTGGCGTCGTCGGTGGCCTTCCTTGTGGCCGGTCCGGCGGCCGCCCCTTTGCGCTACCTCAGCTCGTGCATGCTGACCATGACGTTTCTGGTGACGCTGTTTGTGCTTGTGCCCATGGGCGGCGGGTTCAACCAGCTGATGCTTTCGGGCAACGGGCTGTACCACCACACCCTCTGCCCGCTCGTTTCGGTGGCCTCGTACGTGCTGTGGGAGGCCCACAGCGGCTCGTGGCTGGTGCCCGTGGCGGTCACCACGGTCTATGGCCTGACGATGCTGTACCTCAACTACCGGCGCATCTTCGACGGCCCATACCCGTTCTTCCGCGTGCACAACCAGAGTGTGACCGCCAGCGTCGTGTGGACGCTCGTGCTGATTGTGGCGATAGCGGCCATCTCGCTGGGCATGAGCAGGATCGCCCGCTAGGGGCGCCGGGGCGTGTCGCATTGTGGGGTGAGGTGCCAACCAGAATGCGACATCCAACCAGTTTGCGACATAAATGGGCCCCTACAGCCCGGTTTTTTGTCGCATTGTGGGGTGAGGTGCCAACCGAATTGCGACATCCAACCAAAATGCGACATCCAACCAGTTTGCGACATCCAACCGGAATGCGACATCCAACCAGTTTGCGACATCACCTCTGGCCAAGCACAAGATGCGCCGGCGACGTAGCCCTCAAAGCAATAGGGTCCAAGGTGTTCCAGCACCTTGGACCCTAGCCTAAATCCTTGACGGCGGTGTCGCCCTTACTTCACCGTGGCGGCTGCGCGCGGCATGATCTTTTTGTGGTTGGCGATGGCGTAGATCAGGAAGAGGATGATGTCATCCATCGGGCCGGGCGCTGCATCAACCGGCGAGATTGCATACAGAACCAAGGCCACCAGCAGAACAAGGTTAACGGTCTTGCGCTCCATTTTCGTGCCCTTCTCTATGTTGCCCGCCAGCCCCTTGCTGGCCCGACAACGTGCTGAAGGGAATGTACCCATAGCCAAGCCGCGCTAACTTCTCCACCATTCCCCCACCATTTGCGTGCAACAGGGACGGTCCTCGCTGCACATCCGTGTGCATCAGGGACGGTTCTCTCTGCACATCACACGAGGAACATGGCGTCCTGGATGAGGTGCATGGCGTAAGACGTCAGGATGTTCTTGGTCCGCAGGTAGCAGAACAGGTCGAATATCGACCCCAGGCCCTGGATGAGCAGAATCTGCAGCACGGCGCCGTTGTAGGCCCGCAGGTGCGCGAGGCCGAAGATGAACAGCGTGAGCACGATTGCCACCAGGATGCTCACCTTGCGGTTTCCCGAGCGCTTGAACGCAAGGATCAGCACGCCGAGGAAGATATTGAGCTTTATCATCTCCTCGCCAAAGAGCTGGATGGCAAGGTAGCGGAAGAACACCTCGTCGCGAGCCTCGTTGTACACGGCGTTGCCCTGGATCTCAAAGCCCAGATTGTACAGAGCGGCGGCAACGCCAATTCCAAATGCGATGGTCAGGATGAGCGTGACAATAACGAGCGGAATGTCGCCCAGGCGCGGGCGCTTCACGATGGTGAAGATGTTGCCGCGCGCGACAATCAGAAACGGCACGAGGGGCGCCAGGCACAAAAACAGGCTCTTAATAAGGCGGGAGTCCGGAAGATACTGGAGCAGAAGCAGCGGTACAACCGCGCTGGCAATCAGCAGAATGGGCTGCCAGAGCCCCATGTTCTTGTCGTTGTAGAAGGGAAAGTCGAGCCCCTTGCGCTCCCAGAAGAACATCTCCGACTGCAATGCTGCTGGCTGCGAGCTTGCCGCCTGCGGACCTGCCGCCTGCGGCGACGCTGCTTTCATATGCTTTGCCATGGTTGGCTCCCCCACGCAGTAATAGCCTGTCATAGAACCATGATACCGATACCACCTGCTAGAAACGGCCCTCGCCACCTGCGCTTCCGCCATGCGTAGCCCAGCGCGCGCATCACGATGGCGCGAGGGCGCATCGACGCCTCCGTCCCTGGCCGGACCATCCGGCCCGAAGGCGTGACATTTTAAGGAGCGTTTCATTCGCCATTTCGGGACTTGTGTACGGTTTTTCGGTCTTGGAATTTACGGGCTCGCATTGCCGGCTACTCTGACCTGCAGCTTTAGGAGGCGTGTATCAGCCTATAGGGCGAAATGAGCCTCGAATTCCGTACACAAGTCCCAAAATGGCGAATGAAAGCCCTCTTTCCGTGACGCGCCGCGCGGGGGCGTTGGCACGCGCCGGGGCCGTGGGACACTTCTGCCGGAGGCATTTGTCCCACTGCGCTGTTTTCTCGCAGTGGGACAAATGCCTCCGGCAGAAGTGTCCCACGGCCCCGGTGTTCCAACGCCCCCGTTCCCCTGACACCGCCCACGTGACACACTATGCGGATTTGTGTCTGGAGGGCGGGGTACGATGGCGGTGTCAGAGGGGTAGTGGTATCCCCCGCCTTTTGTCGAGCTAAGAAGGTGAATGCGATGATGTACCTATGGATCGAGTACGTGATCATCGCCGTCCTTGTCTATCAATCGTGCAATGACCTTGCCGTCACAATTAGCACTGCGCTATTTCTTCTTCTCGTCCTCTGGCCCCTGGCATTACCGGTAATGTTTGTCTGCGAGTTCTTCAAGGCAATCTCCCGGAAGTGAGCAAGCGAGGCCGCATGAACCTGCAGCTTGGAGGCATCCAGAAGACCGCACTTCTCGCGCTTGCCATACGGGCGGACGAGACGTCGCGCCCGGCGCCTCGCATTCACGATCAGCGGGCGCAGGAGATTCTCCGCACCCTTGGTGTGAGCTTTGAGGATGTGGCTCGCGAGCTTGGCATCTGTGTCAGTACCTCCGTCCCCCTGACACAGGAGTGTGTCTGTACCTCCGTCCCCCTGACACACCCGTTACAGGTCGCGGTAGGTGATGAGCTTGAGGTCGTCCTGCGCCTCGAGCCACGCGCGCAGCTCGGGATCGATGAGCGCGTCGACCTCCTTGGTGCGGTTCACCGTGAGGCTGGAATTGTTCAGGATGAAGGCGTCCAGGTAGCCAGGATGGAAGACCAGCACGTAGGTCTCGCCGTCGGCCATGTTCTCAACCGTGCGGCGGATGAACTCCGCCGGGTCGTACTGCTCGGGCGGCAGCATGTCCTCAAGCGCCATGTGCACGTCGGTGTTGCCGCAGCGCACGACCTTGGTGGGGTCAAAGCTCGCAATCTGCACCTTCAGGCCGTGCCTCTTGCCCACGATGCCGATGGCCGCGGCAATGTTCTCGTTCATGATGGCGTGGGCCTCAAAGTACTCGGGATCCTTGCCCACGATCTCGCGGAAGCGCTCCAGTTGGGCCTCCACCTCGAAGACTGCCTCTTCGAGCCTCACGATCTCACGCCCTTCCTTGAACGCCTCGCGATACGTGCGGCTGCTCTTGAACTGGCCGTTTTCGTCGAGCAGGCTGGGAATCCGTGACGGGTCAGCACACGGCGTTCCCAGGCAGAGGTTGGTGTGCTGGCCGATGGCGATGTTTGCGTCCTTGATCCACTCCCAGCCGCGGGCGGCTTCGGGCATGTTGGGCATGAGGCCCGCCGAGCGCACCAGCCCCTCGTTGACGGCGCGCGCGATTCCCAGATTGACAGCATAGCTGTAGCCAATGTCGTCGGCGCGGATGAGCAGCTGTTTCATGGAACCCTCCTTGTTGCTCGAGAAAGAGACGGCACGTGAGCCGACCCCCGAAGCTGTGCCTTAGTGAGAGGATACCTTCTCTCGCACCCTAGCTGACAGCACTTTTGAATCGGTGTCGTAGACATCGTATGCGAAGGTCCTGTACCGAATGCAAGCCCTCTATGTAAAAGAAAACAGGCCAGACGCTTTGTCTGGCCTGCGAGAATATGGTGGGCGTTACAAGATTTGAACTTGTGACCTCTTCCGTGTCAGTACCTTACCGATTGTTGCTCGGATATGACGGATATGATTCCCAGTAGTATCATGTCTCACATGGCCCACATAGGAAACATAACGATACCGGCTGACGTCGACGTCTGGCCGCACGAGCTCAAGACCGCACAGGCTCTGGCGTCGGCGGGCCATGACGTGCGCTTCGTGCGCAAGAGCGACGAGCCCCACATGCGGACCGCCGACCTGCTCATGGACGGAATCACCTGGGAGATGAAGGCACCCAAGTCGTCCCAGCTGAGTGCCGTCCAGCGCAACCTTAGGCGCGCGCTTGGCCAGTCCCCGAATGTCGTCTTCGACTCGCGCAGGCTCAAGGGCCTTCCCGACGCCGCCGTGGAGCGCGAGCTGCGCAAGTGGGCAGGCGAGTTGAGGAGCCTCCGCCACCTGCTTTTCGTGAACCGCCACGGCAAGGTGATTGAAATCCGCTAGCTATTGGGTATGATGTAAGTGAAACGCCCGGACGGTATGTATTGTACCTACCCTGGGCGTTTAGCTTTATCTGGGCCAATGCGCGCCCCAAACGAACGCCACCTCCCGCCTGGATGGCAGGAGAGGTTGCATAGTCATAAAAGAAAACAGGCCAGACGCTTTGTCTGACCTGCGAAGATTTGGTGGGCGTTACAAGATTTGAACTTGTGACCTCTTCCGTGTCAGGGAAGCGCTCTCCCCCTGAGCTAAACGCCCTTA
>CACXFC010000168.1 GCA_902766835.1 uncultured Coriobacteriaceae bacterium
CTCGGCTGGGTAGCTCAGTTGGTAGAGCAGGGGACTGAAAATCCCTGTGTCGGGGGTTCGACTCCCTCCCCAGCCACCATCGAATTTCCGACGCCCCACACCGGGGCGTTTTTCATGTGGCGGCAAAGTGCACGGAGTCGAACCCGCAAGGGCTTGCCGTGCCAGTGGCACGGCAAGGGCTGAGCCGAAGGCGAAGCCCACGAGCGTTGCCGCAGGCAACGCGGCGACTCCCTCCCCAGCCACCATCGAATTTCCGACGCCCCACACCGGGGCGTTTTTCATGTGGCGAGGAAGTGCATGCAATTAAGGGACACGCCCTTTTTTGCCCCGCGGGGCAAAAAAGGGCGTGTCCCTTAATTGCCCCAAGTGAACGTTAGCAGCGAGGACTGTCCCCGATGCACATTTACCAGGTGGGCCAGGCGAGGTCTGCCACGCGAGCGTCCATCTCGCACATGAGCTTGGCGGTCTCGTCATCGATCTCGGTGAGGGTGCCCATCTTGGTGGCCAGAGACTTGATGAGGTTCTTGATCATATTCATGAGGATGCTCCTTTGTCACATCGGTGCTGTCGCAGGTACAGCTCCTATTACGCAACCGGTAGGAGCCTCGTCTCAAAAAAGCTTGCAATCCTAGAAGCGCACCATAAAGGGGCCCGATTCGCCGTCGTGAGGCGCGATGTCGTCCTTCTCGTCGATGATGTAGCGAATGGGGTAGTTGGCGTATTCGCGGTCGAAGCGCGTGAAGAACACGGCGAGGTCGGCACTGCGCCCCTGCAGCTCCATGTTGACGCTGCCATCGGGCTCGTTGCGCACCCATCCGGTCAGCCCCAGCTCGTTTGCCACGTGGCGCGCGGTCCACCTGAAGCCGACGCCCTGCACCTGGCCGGTGAACCGAAGCTTGAGCCTTCTCACCTGCAGGGGGCTAGGCGTGCTGTCTGACGAGGCGTACATGCGCACCTCCTACAATGCTTTGGGCTTACGATGAAACTTGCCTGGTGCGGCACATCAGGTTTTATCGGTCATACAATAACATGCATACGTGCTGCCGCAAATGCGCGAAAGGGTATGAGCCATGAACATGACCAGAAGGAGCCTTATCTCGCTTGCCGCCGTGGGTAGTGCCGGCCTGGCTGCCTGTGCCAACGGGCAGGGCGCGCAAGACCCCAAGCCGTCTGATAAAGAACCCACGGAAGAGACTTCCGGCGAGAGCAAGGTCGATACCTCGGAATTCGAGGACCTGGCCATCGACATGGATGCCTGGAACTACGACGAGATAGCCGACTGCTACTACCAGCTCGCCTTGCCCTACTGCCTGAAGCCCGGCAGCGAGCAGCACGAGTCGCTGGCCATCTTCGTCCCCGGCGCTTACCTCACGGGCACAAAGAAGGGCCAGCACTATTCCTGCACGGTGAACGAGGAGGCGAAGGTGGGCTCGTTCACGCCTGCCACGGCTCCCATTGCCATGCCCATAAACTCGCCCTCCTGCAGCGCCCAGGAGTGCCCCACGTCCTATTCCAGCGAGGGACTGGCCAGATACCTCAACGAGGGCATCGTGTATGTCTATGCGGGCTTCAGAGGGCGTAGCGGCGGCTATGAGTCTTCCACGCAGGGCTACTTCTCGGGAGGTGCCCCTTGGCTCGTGGCCGACCTCAAGGCGGCGGTCAGGTTCTTGCGCTATAACGCCGCGGCCCTGCCGTGCGACACCAAGCGCGTCTTCATCTTCGGGCTGGGTGCCGGTGGCGCCATAGGCTCGCTTCTGGGCGTCAGCGGCGGTGCGGCCTCGTACGAGCCCTATCTGGCGGAGCTCAAGGCTGCCACGCACGATGCGCAGGGCGAGGCCTTGTCCGACGAGATCTATGGCGTGGCGGGTTGGTGCACTATGGGCTCGTTCGAGTCCTCCGATGCGGCCTACGAGTGGATGATGGGCCAGTATTCCAGCGAGGAAACCCGAGCGCAGGACACATGGACGGGGCTCCTTTCGCGCGACCTTGCCGAAGCCTACGGGCGCTATGTCAACGATCTGGCCCTCGAGGACGACGAGGAGTGGAGCACGCTTCAGCTCGACCGCATCGAGGACGGAAGCTATGCGGGCGGTAGCTACTACGACTACCTCGTCAAGGTGATAGGGAAGGCTGCTTCCGAGTTCTTCAAGCACACCGAGTTCCCCTACGCTGCCGTGCCGCTCACCACGCGTCAGACGCTGTTCCCCGGCGATCCGTCGCTGCGCGCAACGGTGGCTGCGCAGACGGAGTCAACCGAGGCGGGGGAGGAGCAGCGCGGTGTTGCCGGCGTGCGGCGCATAGAGGCCACGGTCTACGACACCCTCGAGAGCTACATCGCCACGCTCAACGAGGGTGGCCGGTGGCTCACCTACAACGCCAACACGGGGCAGGTTGACGTCACGGGGCTGTGGGGCTTCGTGGGTGCCTGCCGTCGCCCAACACGGGCGGTGTGCGCCTACGACGCCGTTGACCGCTCGGGCATTGCCAACCAGCTCTTTGGCACCGACGAGCAGCCCTCCCTCCACTTTGACGCCATGGTGGCAAAGCTTGTGGAGTCCGAGGCGCAGCGCTATGGCGCCGCACAGGGCTGGGACGAGTCCGTCGTGGCTGCGTGGCGCGGCGACCTTGTCGAGACCGATGTCCTCGACAAGACGGTTTCCGAGCGCGTGGAGATGTCTGACCCGCTGGCGCTGCTCAAGGCTGCCACAGCCGACGGGCAGGCGGTGGGTGTGGCGCCGCACTGGCGGCTGCGCACGGGCCTGTTCCAGGCGGAGACGACCCTAGTGGGCGAGATGAACCTCGCTCTGGCCCTCGCTGCGCACCGGGCCGTGGAGGACGTCTCGTTCGAGGCTGTGTGGGAAGCCGGGTTTGGCCTCTCGGAGCGCCAGGGAGATGCGGAGGGCAATCTGGTGGAGTGGATAGTCAAGTGCTGTCCCAATCCCAAGAAATCCGCAAAGGAAGACGCGTCCTAAGCCGAGAAAGCAGGCATGCCCCCCTGACACACCCGCTGGGGGCAATTAAGGGACACGCCCTTTTTTGCCCCGCGGGGCAAAAAAGGGCGTGTCCCTTAATTGCCCACTGAACTAGACGAAGCAGTCGCCCTTTTGAAATGCTCCCAGTGCATGTTGGCTCACCTTAGGAAAAGAAAACTGCTTACCATACGATATGTGTGTTTACGACGCAAGGGCCAATCGACAGATAGGCAAATTCCCCCTTCCTTCGTGCTAAAATGGATGCATTCCAACGAAGGGAGGGTTGACATGTACCAAGTAGGCGAGTACATCGTTCATCCCGGGCAGGGTGTCTGCAAGGTGGACGAGATCGTTTCGGAGCCTATGGAGACGTACATGCTGCTTCCCGTGGGCGTGCGCCATCCCATACGCATCAGCTATCCCGTGGCAAGTGAGGGCCGCCTTCGTCCGGTGCTGTCCAAAGACGAGGCCGAGGCGCTCATAGACGAGTACCCCCAGATGGATACCGACGACTTCACCGAGCGCAGCGTCGCGCTGGAGGAGGAGCACTTCAAGAATCAGATTCGCCGTGGCACCTGCCGCGATTCCGTGCGCGTGGTTAAGACCTTCCGCAGGCGCATAGCCGAGGTCCGCTCGCGCAACAAGAAGCCCCCGGTGGCCTATGAGCGGATTCTCAAGCAGGCAAGCGAGCGCTCCCTGGCCGAGCTCGCAATTGCCCTCGATGTGACGGTCGACGAGGTGCGCTCCCTGTTCGAAAGCCAGGGCGGGGAAGACTTCTCCCAGAACTAAAACGTCGCACAGAGCCGAGGATGCCTCGCAAGTGCAGCCGACGTTGACCAAGGCATTTCCCCTGGTCAATGTCGGCTATGTACAAGCCCCCAGATTTCCTGTTTCAATCTTGGCTCATGCATGTGGCGGTTGGGGGGAGAAGGGGCCACGTGGCGTACAATTTGCTTCCCTGATGTATGGAAGTTGCAAGAGATAGGAACGACATGGCCTCCACCACCGACGCCCCCAACGATCGCGCAATCATTACCGTGCTGGGAAGCGACCGCTCTGGCATCGTTGCCGCCGTGTCTGGCGCGCTTGCCAATCACGACGTGAACATCCTCGACATCTCTCAGACCATCCTCCAGGGAATCTTCACCATGACGATGCTGGTAGACATGAGCGCCGCAGATGCAGACTTCGCATGCATCCAGGACGAGCTCTCCGCCCTCTCGGACAGCCTTGGCGTGCAGATCACCCTGCAGCGCGAGGAGGTCTTCAAGTTCATGTACCGCCTCTAGCGAGAGGAGCCTCATGACGGACAAGAAAGACAATAAGGACAAGAAGCGCTCGAAACGCACGCTTGGCTACATATCCCGCAGCGAGACATCCGCCTTCACCCACATTGCCGACGCCTACCCCATGCCCTCTGTGGGCCTGGGCATGCCGCCGGTATCCGAGCAGCTCTACGACGGCATGAACCGCGTGGACAAGGTACCGCCCTCACTCTACCAGCGCTATGACGTGAAGCGCGGCCTGCGCAACGCCGACGGCTCGGGCGTGCTGGTGGGCCTGACCACCATCTCGAACGTGCACGGCTACAACAAGGTGGACGGGCGCGTGGTGCCCGACGAGGGCGACCTCAAGTACCGCGGCTATCGCATCGCAGACCTTGTCAACGGTGCCCAGCGCGAGGACCGCTTTGGCTACGAGGAGGTTGCCTACCTGCTGCTCGCCGGTGCGCTGCCCAGCCAGGACGAGCTCGACGACTTCAAGGAGCGCATCGGGTCGCGCCGTCAGCTGCCCGAGGGCTATCTGGCGCTCTTCCCCCGCACCACCTACAGCCACTCGATCATGAACGTCCTGCAGCGCGCCACGCTGCTGCTCTATGCCTTCGACCCCACGCCGGACGACGTGTCTCCCGTTCACGAGATGGACGTTGCCCTCTCGCTGCTGGGGCGTTGGCCGCGCGTTGCCAGCATCGCTCACGCCGCGTTCAAGGCCAGCGAGGACAACCAGCGCCTGGTCATCCCGCCTGCGCAGGAAGACTACTCCATGGCCGAGACGATCCTCGACGTGCTGCGCGGCGACGAGGGCTTCACGCATGAGGAAGCCATGCTCCTCGACGTGATGCTGATGCTGCATGCCGAGCATGGCGGCGGCAACAACTCCACCTTTACCACGCGCGTGCTCTCGTCGTCGGGAACCGACGCCTATTCCGCCTATACCGCCGCTCTGGGCTCGCTCAAGGGCCCCAAGCACGGCGGCGCCAACTACAAGGCGGGCGAGATGATCGATGACATCGCTGCCCACGTGAAGGACTGGACTAGTGACGACGAGGTGGGCGCCTACATCGAGCGCATCCTGAACCGCAAGGCCTTTGACAAGACCGGCCTGCTCTATGGCCTTGGCCATGCGGTCTACACGATAACCGACCCGCGCGCCGAAATCGTGCGCGAGTATGCGGCCACGCTGGCGAACAAGTGCGGGCAGCGCGACAAGCTCGAGCTCATCAAGCGCGTTGAGCGCCTTGGCCCCCAGCTCATGCGCAGTGTGCGCGGTATCAAGAAGCCCATCAGCACCAACATCGACATGTACACGGGCTTCGTCTACGAGATGCTGGGCATCCCGCAGGACATGTTCACCCCCATCTTTGCCATTGCACGCATGGCTGGCTGGGCGGCGCACCGCATGGAAGAGCTGTACGGCTCGGCGCGCATCATCCGCCCCGCGTACAACTCCTACATGGACGACCAGCAGTACACGCCGCTGGCCGAGCGCTACTAGCCACAAGTGCACGTCGCATTTGTGGATCGACAATTAAGGGACACGCCCTTTTTTGCCTGCGGGGCAAAAAAGGGCGTGTCCCTTAATTGTCGTATGTCACTTCATCGAGACCTTTATGGAAACTTTAGCTTGCTTACCCCCGTCGTATAAGGTAGCAATGGTGAATGCGGGGGTTGCGCGAGAAGTCCTCGGGGATGGTATCGGCGGTGATGTCCTGGGCAACCACCCCTGCCTTGGCAAGGCCCTCCACATCGATCTTGAAGGTGCGCAGGTTGCACGAGAAGACGCAGACGCCGTCGCGCGTCAGCAGGCGCGACACGCCAATGAGCAGCTCGGTGTGGTCGCGCTGCACGTCGAAGGACGCCTTGCGCATGCGCCGCGAGTTGGAGAAGGTGGGGACGTCGCAGAACACGAGGTCCCAGCGGTTCTTGGTGTGGCGCTGCTCCGTCACCCACGCAAGCACGTCTGCCTGCACATACTCGTGCTCGGGGCCGCTGAAGCCGTTGCGCTCCATGTTGCGCTGCGCCCATTCGAGCGAGGGGGCGGAAAGATCGACGGTAGTGGTGTATCGCGCCCCGCCATCGGCCGCGTAGCAGGTGCCCGTGCCGGTGTAGGCGAAGAGGTTGAGGAAGCGCTTCGAGCCTTTGGTTTCCTTGGCCATCTCGCGCAGCATCGCACGCGTGTCGCGATGGTCGAGGAAGATGCCGCAGTCGAGGCGCGTCTGGAAGTTCACCTCAAAGGTGAGGCCGCCCTCGTCAATGAGGTGCGCGCCGGGAGGAAGCGGGGTCCTGCCCGGCCTGCCGCGCCCGGGACGGCGCCGGTCAAGGCGCTGGGCCTCGTCGGCATACTGCGAGCCGCCCCTTGCCTTGGTGCGCACGCGCACGAAGGTGTCTTCCGGCTTTACCCCCAGGATGCGCGGGGCGAGCGAGACGATGTCGAGCAGGCGTGCCTGGGCCTTGGTCTCGTCGATGCCCTTGGGCGGGGCATACTCGTATATCTGCAGCCAACGCCCCGGCGTGAGCGACCCCTCGAACAGGTCGATGGAGGCGGCATAGTCGGGGAGGTCGGCGTCGTAGATGCGGTAGCAGCTGACGTCCTCCCTGCTTGCCCACTTGCGCCGCTGCTTGTACACCTTGGCCAGACGCTTGGCAAACTGCTCGCTCGTGTCAAGGAGCACGTTTGCCTCGCCTGCGTTGGGAATGCTGACGCGGGCCATGTCATGCGAAGCGGGGTCCTGGTAGAGGCGCAGCGTTGCCTCGTCGCGGCCCAACAGCGTATGGACAACGCCTTCGGGCTCCTGCAGCACCATGTCGGGCAGCTCGTCGAGCGTGAGAACGGCCGCCGTGTCCTGCGCGCCAAGCGCCTCTGTCACCTGCGCAAGGCGAGCGAGCGTTGCCCCCTTGGCCGCCAGGGCGTCCTGGTCTACCCACGAGAGGTCGCAGGCAAGAAGCGCGTGCTCGGCGGAGAGGGGAGGGGTGTCCTTGCCACCAAAGAAGAGGGGCTCTATGGCTATGCCTGCGGCCCGCAGCGCCTGACGGGTGGCCACGTCAAAGCCGGGGCGCGTGTCGGAGAGCAAAAGACGGACCGAAGTCTGCTCGCTCACATGCTGCTGGGCCTCGGCCAGGAGTCTGTCCCATGCGGCACTGTCGTGCTGGGCCCATGCCGCAAAGCCCCAGCGCTGCCTCAGCAGGCCAGGGGCCATGCCCAGCGCAATCTGCGCTGCCTCGACAGCCAGCGCACCCGCGCCAACGTAGGGCGCGACGAGCGCAGCGCCCTCCTGCTGGCAGAGGCGGTGCCAGCCACCCATCATGAGCAGGGCGGCGGCGTAGTCGGCCCGCAGGGGAGGGAGCTTTGGCTGCGAGCTGCGCGACGCCTCGTAGCCGCGGCGGAACAGTGGCTCGCCCACCAGGTCGATGCCAACCGTCGCTCGATCGCGCGAGATGCGCACCACAATCTGCAGGCCCCTGCCGCTCGGATCGGTCTGCGGGCGGACCCCCGTCTTGGCGGCAATGCGGTCGACGACGGCGTCTTTGGAGCGCAGGGCCACAAACTGGGTGTTGCGCAGCTGGGCATTGGTGCCGTGGGCGTCGATGGAGAAGGGCGTGCCCCGCCCAAGCTGCTCCTCCCATGCGATGTCGGCGAGCCCCGCATAGAGGGTGTCTGCGTTATGCGCGTCAACACGTCCAAGCACGGCAACGACGCGCGAGGCAAGGTGCGACCACAGGCAGGCCTTGTAGGCATCCGCTTGGGTGCCCTCGAAGGCCACCTGGCCCTTGAGGGGGCGGACGTGGCGAATGCCAAGGTCAGACAGCTCTTCTGCCAAGAGGTGCTCGAAGCCTGCCGCGCAGGTTGCAAAGAACTCCATCGTTACTTCCGTTTCGCAAGATTGCCGTGAGTCCTCTCATGGTAGCAGCTGCCAAAACGGCACGGCCAGCGCCTTCAGAAGTACTACAGCTCCTCTATGGGTGGGCCCATGGTCCTTCGTGACCGACTCGTATACTTCATTCGCCGCCTATGAGTACCCTTCAACCATTTGCCTGCAAGAAACATGCCATGCACTGGCTATCATCAGAGCATGCATGTAAATGCGCGGGCTATGCCGCGCGTCAGGACGAAGGGAAGCCGCATGGACAAGAACGTTCAGGCCACTATCGATCTTTGGGCAAAGAATGTCACCATCCCGGATCTCAAGGAGGAGCTTGACGCCCTCATCGCTGCTGGCGACGACGAGGAGATGTATGACAAGCTCTTTGACGCCTTCTATCGCAGCCTCGAGTTTGGCACGGCCGGCCTGCGCGGCACGCTGGGCGTTGGCACCAACCGCATGAACGAGTACGTTGTGGGTCAGGCCACCAAGGGCGTTGCCGACTACCTCAACGCTCACTACGAGAACCCCACCCTGGCTCTTGCCCGCGACTCCCGCCTCAAGGGCGAGGAGTTCCAGAAGGTAGCCGCCGGTATCCTGGCCGCCAATGGCGTCAAGGTCTACCTGTTCCCGCGCATCGAGCCGGTTCCCACGCTGTCCTTCGCCGTCCGTCATCTGGGCACCTCCGCCGGCATCGTGCTGACCGCATCGCACAACCCCGCCGCCTACAACGGCTACAAGGTCTACAACGACAACGGTGGCCAGATCACCGATGAGGCCGCCAAGGAGATCAGCGCCAACATCGCCGCGGCGCCCTTCTTCGGCCTCGAGTGCATGGACTTCGAGGAGGGCCTGGCCAACGGCATGATCAACTGGATTGGCGACGACGTCATCGACGCCTTCATCGCCGCCGTCAAGAAGGTCTCCGTCCCGGGCTTCAAGGCCGACGATTCCTACTCCGTGGTCTACACGCCGCTCAACGGCACGGGCATGGAGTGCGTGACCAAGATCCTCAAGGAGATTGGCGTCGACAAGGTGTCGGTCGTCCCCGAGCAGGCCGAGCCTGACGGACACTTCCCCACCTGCACCTACCCCAACCCCGAGTTCCGCGCTGCCCTCGAGCTGGCGCTCAAGCTCGCCGAGGAGGTCAAGCCCAACCTGGTTGTTGCCACCGACCCCGACGCCGACCGCATGGGCACCGCCATTCCGCACGACGGCGAGTACAAGCTGCTCTCCGGCAACGAGATGGGCGTCCTGCTGATGGACTGGCTCATCAAGATGGCCGAGGCCAACGGCGAGGATCCCAAG